>JACREQ010000038.1 GCA_016218155.1 Bacteroidia bacterium | reverse complement strand
TCCTAGCTCCAAAATCCAAATGGCTTCCAGTTGAGCCTGTAATTTCATCCTCTTTCTCCTTGCCATTAAATCCAAAGCGATAACCACCATTTACAGTGGAATTACCTGGCCAATTACGTTGTGGCATTAGCATCCCGCCCGGATAGTAATCTTGAGATGATTTTATGTCGGCTGCATAAAATTGTTGATTCGCATTTGTACTCCTTGTTATTTCAATAGAAAGATCATCATACCATGTTTGTGAACACGAATTAGAAACATAAGTTTGAATTATCAGGTACATTTCAGGATCATTGTTTGTTACAGTAAAATTATGTGAAATTTGTTCCCAATTTAAAGTCGAATTTGCCTGTAATCCATTATAAGTAAGCCAAGTTCCACTTCCATTCATTATTCCAGCAACAAATGCACCTGAAGGTAAGCTTTGACAATATAACCAACATGATAATTCTATAATATCACCATTATAAACTCTATATTTCAAAGAAGGTCCAAAAGAATTTGTTTGAACACTAATCGCTTTCGGTAAAGAATGTGTTTGATCAATAACTATTAATGCTGAATAATCAGAAATAACATTATAGTCATCACCATTAAAAGATGATGTAAGATTAACATTTGAAGCAACTTCCATTTCAGGAATTTTTCGATCAGAAATAACTGTCATAACATTTCCCAGATGGTTATTCAGTTCATACATTTTTTTACCTTTCACTGTACTGTATAATTGTGTACTAGGCAAATTATTGTACGGTGTTACAACGGTAGGTGTTTTCAAACCGAGACGTGAACTTCCATAAATATATTGTTCGTCAAGATATAATCCTGGTGTTATACCACCAGTATTAATTCCAACCTTAGAGTATGTTGCCATAACATTTCCACTTGGATCATGAATATAATATGTATAATTCCATCTTGCCGGGTCATCAATACCTCCATTATTACTTGTAGATCCAAATTCCTTTACAATTTTAGTTATTCTATTACCCATAGCATCGTATTTATATTCAAGATCATCACAAACATGAGGATGAATACATGCCGATTCACGTAATACTTCTCTTACCTTACCTGTATTAGACCAACGAATTTCTTCTATACCTTCTTGTTGGTTTATTTTTAGGTTTCCTAATTCATCATATCCATAGTTTTGGTCACCAATATCTGAACCAGTAACATTACCCAAAGGATCAAGAACAGTTGTTAACCTATTAGTATTTCTCATGAAAGTTGAAGTATTTGGATAAAAATATTTAAGGTTGTCAATACTAATACCACCGGCACTAGTTCTTTTTAAAGTGTCTATATTTCCGTTGTAATCATAAGAATACTTTGTTGCAAAACTATTATCGCTAAATCCTATCCCCCATTCATTATTTGCAATGTTAATATCACTATATGTGCTCGATGTTTTAAGACGGTTTAACTGATCATATTTAAATGCAGATAAATAAGGAACTATTTCTAAATTAAGAGTTCCTGTATTATATTGGTTTATTGAAGAAATCATACTACTTATATTTCCATTAAATAAAGATGGTGCAGTTCCGCTATTAGAGTATAGGTAAGTTGCTAAAGAAGTACTTGCAATAAAATTATCAATAGGAGCTATTGTATTGTTAACAGAAGAATAGTCATTTAAGTAATAATTTAAGCTATATCCCAAAGCATCTCTGGATGTTATTGCATCTTTATTTAATCTTAAAGGATCAATAAAACCATCTTTACCAATATCTCTTTTTGCTAATAATGTATTACTGTTAACTCCTTTTAACCAACCTTGAATAGTATATGCATAATCTTGTCCTTGTACTTTATTATCTCCAATTTCTGCACGTTGCAACGGACCATGTTTATAGTAGAGATATTCAGCATCCTGATCCCATGTAACCAGGTCTGAACTTGTATATACATTGGTTAATCTGTTAGCTGCATCATATTCATATTTGTGGTAAAAAGCATCTTTCTTTCCACTCTGATAAGCTACTTGTAAAACAGAACCACTTATAAGATCATATTTGTAATTAATATCTTTGTATCTATTTTCATTACTAAATATTTGCAATTCAGGAATATCGACAATCATTTCTTTTACATTTCCATGAATATCATAGCTATAATGTAAAGCATTACTATAAGTTAATGGATCGTTATCTTCATTTTCATCATATAACACAGATGAAACTCGTTTTCGAAGATTATCCTGAGTAGTACCTATATAATTAAATGCAACACTCCCGGATGGTAATGGATTATCATAATATGTTCTGGTTACTTCACGTGATTGTCCACTAAGTTGAATCCAATGTACAAATGAATTATAATAAACCAATCCACTATTATTTGGAATAAATGGAGGTAACGTTCCTACATTAGGAATAAACTTACCAGATTCATAAGGTCGTCCTTGTGCATCGTAAAGTGTATAACTATATGTTTCAGGAATCTCATTTAATTGTTTAGAATTCTGGGAAAGTACAATTCGTCCATACTGATCATACCACTGCCTTGTTGAATACATATACAGCTCAGGATCAGGATTAGAAGAATTATTAGAGAAAAAATCGTGATCAGGCATAAATTGCGCAACGACCTGATTAAGTGAGTTATACTTATAATAACTTCCCATAGAATGCTTGGTTTTATACAAATGCGACCCTTGTAAACGATCTTGCTCCACCAAATCAAAAGCTGCCTGAACTCTTGCACTGTAAGTTTGATAATCTAATATCTGACCTGGATTCAAAGGATCAGGATTAGCTACTTCATTTCCTTCAGGATCTGATATACGAACAACACCTTTTGGTGGTACTGTTTTTACAAGATTACCTGCTTGATCGTAAAAATATAGTGTAAAAAGTCCTGATGTTTCAGTGTACATCATATTAAATTGCTCATATATATCCATACACTTAGCAATATATTCTTGTTGGAATGTTTCAACCAATGAATTTACGTAATGATTGTATTCCCATTGTGCATCTGAAGTAGCCAAAGAATCAATCACCGCCTGACAACCAGGGATGTCAATAGATCCTCCACCAGGAACTACGGTTGGACAACAAACAAATTGTGGAGGAGGGCATGACAATTTTTGTAAAACAACATCATCTATCCCAAATCGCCTTCCCTTCTCAGTAGTTCCAGTAAAATCATCTCTAACAATAATTGCAATTGTTATTGATTGAGCATTTCCTGTAAAAAAATAACCTATCAAAGTTTGCCAATCAGCATTATGCATAACAATTCCATCATTTTGAGGAACTTGATAATTAGTACTAGGAGGTGGAGTTGGATCTTTAATAACCCCATAATGAGAACTAAACATCGAAATGCCTTGATTTGTAACAGGATCAATAATAACATAATCAATGATGTGCTGGCTAGTAAAAGTCTTTATTTTAGAACTAAACTCATATTCAGTGAAAGGTTCAAGATTAAAAGTTTTAATCCATACCCGATTATTTTGATTGTTTATATTTGATAAGTCCAAATTAAATGCTTGAGCAAAATTTACTTGTAAATATGTTGGGGTATTTACGTCAAAAGCAATTTCTCTATCACAGAAATTAGGATTATTAACAGCATCTATCTTAAAGTTTGACTTAAATCCAATTGTATTGCTTATTGTTGTATTAACGGACAAACATGGTCCACCTGCATAGCTTGTTGTAAAGTCACCATTTGCAACATTAATATTAGAAGAACCATGATCACAAGTGCCTAAATCTAATAAACAATCGGTACTTCCAACTATTGTTGAAACTTCACCGTTATTCCAATGAGCATTAAGTGAAAAAGCATGTTGGCCATTACTCACTATAACCAATGGATTTATTGCTGTAAATTGAACAATATAATGAGAAGCAGGAGTAACTGGTAAAGTAAGAGCACTTAAATTGGCAAAATTAATATTGCACTGATCTTGATTAGAAATAGCAGGTCCTTGAATTGTTAAGTTACTTGTAGATGTAGTGATTAGATTTACTGAAATATAATCATTTAAGTAATTCATTAATTCAGTTGCTTCGTTAGTTGGAGGACAGCATGGATCAATAACAATGCAATTTCCAATAGGGGGGCAATCACCAATAACAGACCCTATAACATTTACCTGATTACCATTACTCAAATTTCCAATAACTGTGAAATAATTAGTAGTACCCCCAGGTACAAGTTGAGCTTGATCTGGAATCAAAGTTTCAAAACTAAGAATATTTGCAAATGTAACTCCAGCCGGTGGATTTTGAATTTCAAGATGAATATTTCCACAAAAAGCTTCTAGCTCATGCCCAAGTTTTCCCAGATAAGTTGCAGATGAAGGGAAATGATTAGTAGGTGAGCAATAATTATTTAAATCAGCTAATAACAATATTCCGTCATTTGAAACCCCACAATCAAGAAAACTTGAATATGGAGAAATCTGAGGAGTATTTCCAATACCAGAATTGCCATTTAAAGAGGAAGAACAACTTCCCATTTCAAAACAAGATGATTCTCCATGAATTTCAACAGTATGTCCATTTGAAGATAGACAGCCATATAAAATAAATCCATTAGGAACATTTGCAGGATCTGGTTCCATTCGTATAAAACTACCAATATCGGTTTCAGAAACTCCAGTAGGAAATGTTAAAACAAAGGTACAACTTCCAGGATAACCATTTTGCCCTATAGATGCAGTATGAGTAACATTATTGTAGGTCCATAACCAATTTGCATTACCTGGAACAACCATATTTTGTTCTAAACCATTAATAATACTTGAAGTTAAGTACAATTCATAAGGAAAAACAGAAGATGGTATAGTTCCATCATTATGAATTTCTATACTTGAACCGTTACTTAAGAAAAATTCATGATTTAACTGTAATGCAGCAAAAAAATTGAATAGCTCATCTCCAACTTGACTATTTGTGCATATTTGATCAAAACTACAATTTTTAATATCTATACATTCAGAATAAACCTCAAGTATTACAGGCTCTACAGTTCCATCAATAATTGCATTTACAAAAAAGTGGTTATTTACCACATAAGGACTCATTGTAGTAGACGTAAAGTATGGTATAAATTCAGACGGAAGTTCACTTATAGGGCGAATACATTGAAGCGAAGTAAAATCGGAAATTTCGGATGGTGGGGTATTTGCTTCAATTGGATCATGTTCCATAGGATCATAAACTATATGAAAATAAATTTTACAAGTTTCGATTGAACCTTCAGGCGCAAATGCCATACTTAAAACATCTCCATTGGTAGCATCATAGGTCCAGAAAATTTGTTGATTATCAGTAGTACCGGTAAAATCATGAATCACATCTTGTAATTCACTTGTACATTCACTATAATTACAAGAAAGATTTGCTTGAGGTAATGGAATAGTTTGATCGGTAAATAAGATATGGTCATTTG
The DNA here is from genome assembly GCA_016218155.1 of Bacteroidia bacterium. Taxonomy (NCBI): domain Bacteria; kingdom Pseudomonadati; phylum Bacteroidota; class Bacteroidia; species Bacteroidia bacterium. The sequence continues at coordinate 152,586 of JACREQ010000038.1, read as the reverse complement.
CCAGAGCGCCTAGCAAATATTGTAAATCATTGCCATTAGGACATATATGGCATGACTCATACATATTAAGATCGGTAAGATTTCCCATATTGTCAGCAAGACCTTCCATTGAACTAGGGTCAGGAACAATAGGATAGAATAAAGATGAACCTGTTTGGCATGTATTCGGAACGTTTAACTGTGTTTGTGATTCTTCAAAGCGTGGAGTCTTGTCAGAATAATAGGGAGCATCATAACATCCGCAAGCTTGTGCATGATCAAGAATTGGATAACCTAGCCATGGAAATGGTCCTATCATATATGGAATTAAAGTTGTGTATAGAGGAGAGTGATGAAAACCATCTTCATTAGGGTAAAATGGTGAATCTCCAATACATCCATTATAGAAATAATTGTATATTGAGTAAATAGTTATTGACTTATGCATTAATTTTTGTCTTGTTGAGAAGTATAAACTTCTAAACGTAGACCACCACTTGTTAAAATTTGGATCAGTTATAGGTGGAACATAATGTGCGCTTGGTGGATTTGATGCATAAGCACAATTTGTTTGCATAGACATATACCAAGCCATTTCCCAAATAGTATAATATCCTAAACTAGGAGTACTTGGATCTTTTAACATATAATTATCAAGGGCTTCTTCGAATTCTTTCCTAAAACGGTTAACAGATGTGCCATTGATAGCATTATATTTATTATCATAAAAAGTAATATAACTATTTGTCGAATAATTTTCAAATAACGGATCAGAAAGTACACTAGTGGGTGTTGGAAATGACTGAGGATCTGGATACAAATAAAAGTCCTGGTCAATTAAATTGCTGGCACTTGAAACATTACACCAATTATATATCAAAGATGCATTATAATCCGTACCATTTTCAGGTGAAGCTTTATAAAGTTGAATTCCAAAATTATATGCCTCACTATTATTTATGCAATATTCATAAAAACCATATTCCGGGTGATAGCAAATTAGCGAAGAAGCCCATGATAGTTGCCATTCAGAAAGAAAATCTTCAACATTTAACAAATTCTCAGGACAAGTCCAATATGTTGTAATTCCAGTATTTACATCAACTACTGATGTAACATTAGATGTACTTACAACCGCTGGAGTATAGATAGTACCATTAAGTTGAAGTGTAACTTTATATATGTCACCATTATCATCTAAATAATGTTGACATTTAGAAGAAAATGAATTATCACTAAAGTTATATTCTTCAGGATTAAAAGGATGACGCCAATTTGGAACCAATGGAACCCATGAGGATGGATTAGGGTGAGCATCATTAACTAGTTGCCATTTACTATATAACTTTAACCTATTATTTGTATTATACACAGATAATGAAAAAACTAAAGGGTTAATTATCGGATTCGTTGGTGGTACTATTATTCCACCAACAATACTAACGCCTCCAACTGTAACTTCGCCATATTGCCCATCCTTACCCATATCACTTAACAACATAATTTTTTTCGATTCACATTCTGGAGATTCTTCTAGATTACACAATGGATCACAAATTGATTCGAATTCAGATATAGAAATATACTCTCCTTCCAAAGTGGTATATCCTATTAACTCTTCTGTATTAACTTCATCATATACATGTTCTGTATATAATGCTAAAGCTTGTTGACACTGAAGGCAAGTTTCCATACATGAGTTACCTGATGAAATTGTAGTAAAAATTTCAGATGTAGTTTCATAACAAGGACTTGTAGCCAAACCTTGAATAAAATGATTAGTATAATTTGCAAGTGAATTTGAATTAATTTTTAATTTTTTAACAAGGTGGTATTCACCTATTTCCGTAATATTAGCAAACCAAGTACCAGGAGTAGGAGCCTGATAATCACCATAATTATAACTTACCCCTGAACAAGTATTTCCTTCAGTACCAATTGTATTCGAAGTTAATGGTGATGTTCCACCCCCAACTGGTATCTGCCTCAAAAGGAATTCATCTCCGTCTTCATTTACAAGTGAAATTTCAAGGTCGTAAACACAGTCATTACAAACACTGGCTTCTTCACATCCAGATGTATATGAAGTTCCATCCATAGAATATTCAAAATAATAATTACCTGGAGAACTAACAAGTATACTTCTATCCATTGTTAGAGATCTATCTGTCAAGTCAATGACATTATTTTGTCCGTGATCTACAATACCTATAGTAGAAGCAGTATGTCCCAATAAATCTACATCATAAAGTCTTGGCTCAATGCCATCTACAGGTACTAAATTTTGAGGAGGAGCTCCAACAAGACCTGTTGCTATAGTTTTTCCTTCCATATTAAGGTAAGTTAACGTTACCTGCCCATTTGGATCTTGAACTAAATTCTTCTTATAGAAATCAGAATATCCAACCTCAGAACCAAAAAGGTCATCAAGTTCTTCTTGCATTGGAGTGCCATAGAAATATCTTGTATCATGTAAACCTACTTGATGTTCTGACCCAACACCACCTTGAGAACGAATTCTTCCGGTATTGTCTGGAGTATATTTTGTCTGAATAAATGGATAATTTCCTGCTGACGGAATGTAGCTGTTTTCACTTAAAGCAAAAGGATTCTGATTAGAATAATATTTAGATGAACCATTATTAGTTGACATAGAAGACAATATACCGCCAGAATGATCAAAATCTAATTTAGAAAAACCTTGTCCAGTAGCATTCTGGTTAAAATTTGGTTTATAGCCCATAAAAGCATCGTAAGTATTACCGCTGAAAGCAGGAGAAGGCAATGCACTTATTGCTGGACGACCATTATAATCATAAAATTTCTCACTTACAGTTAAAACATCAAGATTTGTAACCTTGCCTATTTCCTGTCTAACCCTCATACTTCCGTCCATGTAATTCTTTTTTACCTGACATTTTCCATCTTCAGCAAATGTCATTGTAAACTGCCAATTTAGCTTATCATCATTGCTCGGTATTACAGGATAATAATCTGCAAAATCAGTAGCATGCATTCCACTTGTTATTGTTCCTGTATATTCCCCTGTTATTTCATATAAATTATACAATAATGTAACTGGATCTTGAAGCCATGTCTTACCTATTGGCCTTACGCGATATAACAAATATCCATGTTCATATATAATTGGGATTTTATAACTATTTGAATCAACACGAACTCGTGTGCTATTGAAATCAAAAAATCTATCTTCAAGAAGAGGATTATAATTAGTAACAGTAATGCCACCTACATCTAGGTGATCATAATCGTTTACCAACAACCATTCTACTTCATAACTCTCTGCACCTTCAATATGATTCCAATCAAGTTTTAACTCATTAGTAGTAGTAAGATAATATTTACTGAGTCCAGACACAGCTATAGCTGGGTCTAAATAATAATATCGTTCAACTTCAATATCACCGCATAAATACACATTTAATGGTTGTGGATTTCCAGTTTGAACATCAACAATATCTACTCTTATTTTGTGAGCTCCTTCAAAATTATATATACTGCGATCTATATAATCATCTGAAGAATTATAATCCAAATTAAATGTTTTTATCTCATTATGGTATTCAAAAAAACCAGGACTTGTATAGTTATATGTATAATATGAAATACTTAATGTTACTTGGCAAGAAAATGGAGTAAGCCCCAATTTAGTTTGGTCAACCATTAACATTACTCTATTTTTTGTTTTATAATTCAAAAAATCGCTTTGCCAACCTGTTGTCATCATCTCTACAAATCGATCATCAGTAACTGTTAAATTATTACCTGTAACACATTGTACACGATTATTAAATTTTTCAATGCCCGCATTGGCTATGCTAACCAATACAAACAACATGTACAGAACTAATATCAATCGTTTTTGTCCTTGCATTGTTTTTTACTTTAATTGATTATTACACTCATAATCTGAATATTTTTCTCGCAATATATATTTATTGCCACTTTTTCTAAGAAATTTATCATAAGTGAAGTATGAGTCAGAATAATTTGGTTTTTCGTCCATTATATAATTTATTTCAATTCTAGGCTTGTCTATAATTCCATTTTCTTCTCCTTCAAGATTTCTTGCATTGCTGTAATATAAAGTAAGTTGGCTTAAGAAAAATGTTGATAAATCAAAAACCAACTCATACTTTTCAATATCTCCTTTCAAAAAAGTTAGTGTATATTTACCTTTATTATCCAATAACTTAGAAAATTGAATATTCTTAATGTAACTTTTAAATTCTTTTACATCAGGAATTTTAATATCTTTAGTCAAATCAGCACTATTAAAATAATAGGGGGCTATAACAATTTTTTTCACAGAACGATCTGAAATAACATAGTATTTTAAATTTTTAATACACTCATAATCACCAATTCTAACATACAATGCATTTTTATTTCGTTTTGTTTCTCCAGATTCATTCTGAAATGGTGTTGTTGAAGTATAGCTTCTAAACAATTTATAATTAACTAGTATTGAATATTTTTCCTGATCTGTAAAAAACTTAATAATATTCTGATAATCAGAATCAAAATTGTTTTTAATCTGAGACAAACAAAATAACGGGAAAATAAATAATATTAAAAATAAATATTTCATAACAATAATCACATTATGGTTTTTTCAAATTACTCTTTGTTTCCTGAATTGTTTGAATTCCTCTTTCTGTTTCCTTTTTAATTCTAATAAGATTACCATCTTCATCATACTCATAAAGAGTTGCATAATTATTTTCGTCTAGAATAGACATTAACTTACCTGATAGAGGGTCATAAACAAATGTTTTTATGTTACCATCTTTAGGAAAAATTCTTATATCATCAAAATAACAAGCTTCAGAACCGTCAGCTTTTAAAGAAATATGCATTCTAAAAGCAGTAGATGGAATAGTAAATTCAGCCTCAACCTTTTGCCAACCATCAATAACCGGGGATTTTAGGCTTGGGGCAAATTCAATTGGAGGAGGAATTAAAATATCAGATATATCCTTAAATTCTAAAATAATTTTTGGTTGAGTAAAATTAATTACTCCAGCAGTTGTTTCTTGACTTACCCATGTACTAAGAATATATTTTTTGCCAGGAGAAGGCATAAAAGAAGAAATACAATCAACGCAATTATTATTGGGGAGTGGGCAATTACTGCTTTGTATAATATTTACCGTTAAAGTCTGCGAATATCCCCAAGCAGGAATTAAAACTGTAACAGTATATGTGCCTGGGGCTGTATAAATATAACTTGGATTAGGGTCATTAAAAACAACACAAGAGCCTTGTGCAAAAGGATCACCAAAATCCCATGAATAATTAACACCTAATCCAGCTAAAAGTGAAGTGAAATAAACTGGCTCAAATGGACAACAACCTGTTATTTCATTTCCACATGAAACTGTAATCCCAAAACATCTACTTGCTGGAGCAATACTTACCAAATACTGTGATCCAGCAACATTATATACTTCACCATTAGTATATGTAATTGTTAAAGTAATATTATACACACCATCTACCAAAAAACTATGGTGTGGGTTAATATCTGTCGAAGTTGTACCATCACCGAAATTCCATAAAACACTCTGAACTGTATGATCTGGCAAGTAAGTTGCAGAAAAACTTATAGGTTCTCCTATACATGCATATGGATCATAAATTAAATTTTGAGCACATGCAATAGAATTAGTTGAAACAATAACTGTTCTAACTAGATTTGTTGGCATACTTTCATAACAACATACCGGTGAGTTTAGGATTATAGCGGTTACAATATATGAGCCTGATGTTGTATATGAATGTGTAATTGGGACTCCCAATGGTACAATGGCAGTATTAGATCCATCGCCAAAATTCCATGTAACAGTAGTTGGACATTGGCAACAACCTGTAATCACCGTAAAGCTAACGTCTTGATTAACACATACCTCAGAAGCTTCAGGTGTCATTCCAATGAATGCAGGACAAGCGATATAAGTATTATCTTTATGAGAGTATCCCAATAGATAAAACAACAATAGAAAAGAAATGAAAACAAATTGTTTCATTGTATTATTATTTTTAATTATTACTATTATTACATTCTCTCAAATCTTTATTTATCGTGATGGTTTTGCCAGAAGGAACTTTTAAACAGTATTTTCCAGTATGTGATTTAGTAGTTGATAAACCAGGAACTATCAGACTATTTCCATCAATAAAAATCGGCCATTCAAAATTAAAATGTGGACCACCTTCACAATTATCTATATTATAATCTTCAAAACAATCAAAAGCTACTTCCCTATATTTCGAATTATTTGCAGTTAGGGTAGGCTTAGAATAGTTATAACCAAAATGCGCAGAAGAATATTTGTGTAAAGCATCTTTATTTTCAATTTCATTTCCATAGACATCATAAATTGTTACTTCTGAAGTAAAAGTCCAATTATTATAATCCGGAATAAATCGTTTAGGTATGGTAATATTGCTATAGTTCCAGAATGTGTTAAAATTTGAAAAAACTCCATCAAATCTAATATCTGTGTTTACTTCATTTCTAACATCATATGGAGCAGTGTTATTGTAAGTAGATAAATTTTGAACTCTTCGCGTTAAATATGACCAATTACGAAGTGGTCTCCAATTGCCTTTCTTACCCACATAAAATGGATTTGCTGGAGCATCTGGGACATAATATCTACAATCGCAATATAATCTTGCCTCATCAGTAAATTCGCTAGATTTAGCATCAATAACATTCTGAAAAAATAAACCCGACCCATTATTTGGATTAGTCATAGTAACAATATTACCAATTGGCATTACATGCTGATTTCTATGTCCAGATCTTAATATTTTAATTAAATAATTACCAGCAATATTAAATAGAGAACCATTAGATTTCATCAAATACTTATCAGAACCATATGATATTACCCATAATCTTTCTGGATTAGGGCTATTTATAAAGTAAACTTCATCACCTTCAGTAAGAATATTAATATTTTGTGAATTAACTGGAAGAGTAATAATTTTGCCTAATGATGACACATTAGAGCTAAAAATAAACCCAGAATTCTCATAAGCAGGTCCCATTTTATCATATGCCCAATATGCAGGATAATTAAAAGCATAACGCGTGTTAAAGGTATTTACAGCATTTTGATTAGAAGATTTGTACTGATTTGTAACTTCTGTTAGTAACACTTCACCAGTACCTCCATCATATAACAAATTTGAAGTCACTATTTTCGAATCGTCATCATAGTTTATTACCTTATCAATTATACAATATCTATTTACTACTTTTGTTGTTGTAACTGATCTGAATCTCACATTTTCATATGAAATTTCTGGCCATGCAGTTGTCGTAGGTATTAAAACCACAAAAACAGGAGGAGGGAAAAAAATCATAGAAAGATCAAAATTATAATTAATACCACCTGAATATGTTTCAGTTTTATGTTCACGCATATCAACAGCGATGTCATAATCAACTCCAATATATGAATTACTCACTAATCCACTTTTACTAACAATAGGTACTCTATTATCAAGGCGATGAATATTTCCTGTCATCGTTTTATACTTATACTCAACCCCTGAAATAGGAGCTTGCGTTGTTGGAATTTGTGGCGGTATAACTTGAGCAACATCTGCATACGCCCATTGGGCTTTGGGTTTACCATGCATATCATTTAGCTCAACAACAAAACCTTGACTTGCAGTTAATTGATCAATGCTTACAACTTTCAACAAACTTAACAATGGTGAAGGAAAGAGTTTTTTCTGAGTCATTGAAGTTTTATCTGTGATAGTTGGAAAATCATAAGCCGTATAAAATTCATGAACAATAGATCCAGTTTTATTTTTGGCATCTGTATTATTAATATCTTTTACTGTGACTTTTCTATAACCAACACATGGACTTGGAAAGAAACTTTCACCAAATGGTTCTTCAACATAATAATCTTGGTTAGGTCCTAACATATCTTTTTCATAAACATAAACCGGTTGCCTAAATGGATTTTCTTCACCTCCAAGAACAGGTTCATAACTTGCCACACCACTACTTATTGTTTGCCCATTTTGATCTTGCATTTCATAATTGAATTCTTGTCCATATTGGGAATTTGTAAACCAGTTATCATTCATCTTGACTGTTGTTACCCTTGACCCGCCTCCTTTTTTATGCCCTGTTGGATTATACAATCGAATAAAAGATTTGTTGGGATCTATCTCCTTGCCGAGATCTCTATCGGCAAGCGACTTGCAAACACCCCTAAATATCTGATAAATATTTGCAACCGTACCTGCTAATGCATCTAAAATAGCCATAACAGACATATTTGGAGTTGGTGAAGGTTGGTTATAAGCTTTTTCAGGATAATATGACTTTACAAAATTCCATGCAGCCTGGGAAACTGGATTTACATATACACCTAACGGCACCATGTCATTAACTAAGACCTTCTTAAGCTTAATGTATGCACAGTTAGAAGTACCATCAAATTGACAATTATTATATTCTATTTCACTATACCCAGTAACATATTCCCATGCTTCTTTAGACGGATCATTATATTTGCCAACATTAGTATACATTTTAAAATATAAATACTTAATAGGTTGACCTGTTTCATCTGTCATATATTTACTTATAAAATCAGTTAATGAAGTAGTTCCAAGTGCAGAAAACTTAATAAAATAATTCATATTACTAAGAGAAGAATATAACAATGTTGGGTCGGAAGGAGCACTTGCGCTCGTTGAAAATCCGTCAATTTTCATCATATTCATGGCTTTTTTATTCTGTACAAAAGCATAATCGTCAGACTCATAATCTACTTCTATTTTTCCACCTGAAGGCAAATCAATTTGTTTAAGATTCCATATTTTTGAATAATTGTCTTCAGCGGTAGTTTGATCCACGTATGGATAATCTGCATTAGATAACCCTGAACCATTAGGATTTGGGGAAAAATTGCCCCATCTGTCATATGATTTTAAATTATAATTGTATGTAGAATTATTATATTGAAATTTATAAGGATTTATTCGTCCTTTTCTTGATCTACCATAAGTAAAATATACATTTTTTAAAGTCAGTTTACCACCACCTGAAGCAATTGAATTTGGAACATTTGAACACAATGAATAATCATATTCAAAATGAACTACTTTTATTGGCTTAGCTATATCTTCTGAAATATAGCTATGTACATTATCACAAAGACCTTTTGCTACCGCTTCTCTTTTATCGTAAAGAGCAACACTATCCAACTTCATGACTCTTTTATTGGAAGCATTATTAATTGCTCCATTTTCATCCATTACACCTAATCCATCAAATCGAGGTGAAGTGTAAAAAAGTGCTATTTGGGTTTTTGTTTCAATTGAATGAACATAATATATTTCTTTTGAACCATAAATATAATTTGCTTTATCATCCATCGAATTATATTTCATACCCGGATTGTAGTTAGCTTTATGGTCACCAAAAGGAACTCTCCAGTTAAATGGTTCACTTTTACTACAGGCTTGAGAGTAATTAATTTTCGTATAATTACCTATGTCACCATCTGAGGGTCCTTTTATACCATCATTGTCAACATAATCAGCAGAAATAATATCAGTTAGAAGGTAAGAATAAGCATATTTAGGAATAGTGTTACAACTATAGTAATTATCAAGGCCATTATTGTTAGATGTTGTATTATCATCAGGCAAATAACTTACAAGACCATCTGAGGGAGTTGTATTTGATGGTTGATCAACAGCAAAAGAAACCTCCTTTTGAAGTAGATTATATGCAGGAATACCATAAATATATCTACTTCCATCACTTCTTGTAGCTGTAATTTCAGCAATGTGATGACTTGGATAGTCTGTAAAGTCAATTACTGACGACTTATCCAAATTATAATACATACTATTTAAAACTCCTGTTCCATTAGTGAATGTAAAAGCATTTTGTGTATATATGGGAACCTCACCCATTAAACTAAATTTTTTAGCTTCAGATGCTTTTAAATATGAGATATTCTCATTTCTAGGAAGCCTTTTATCAGTTCTCTTTTTGGCATCATTTATAGGTAGTGGAGAACCTCCTCCTTCAAAATTACTCATTGCATTATATGGAAGGTTGCTACTTAACTTTACTTTTACAGCATTAAACTCGCCAACCTTACTAAACATATTATCTGGATCTGATGTCATTTCACCAGCCATTTTAAAAAAAGAAGGTTCATATAAATCACCTATTGTATTGTATGTAAATCCAAGACCTGTTTGATTGCCTGAAGACCACATTCCGGTCTTTGTGGTAACAACGTTAACAGAAGCGTTTAAACCCTGATGATATATATTACCTCCTCCAATTTCAAGACCAATCATAGCCATTGCTCCAGAAATGTTTGAAGAATGATAATCAGAAATAACCCCAATATCACCACGACTTGGTTTATAAACTCCACCTATTCCTTGTCCAGAAACAGTATAAACATCATATGTGAAATTTGTTAAAGGTAAAGCAGGTGTATGCTTAGTAAAAGATCTTTCATTTTCACGATTATAATCATATAAAACTTCATCACTATTATTACCCATTTCACTATATAAAAATCCTACTGCTGGAATTTCCCTATGTTTATCATCATTGTCTAAAAATTGTCCTGAAAAATATCCTGAAAGCTGAACATCAGGATGGGTCCACCAAAACGAACCTCCAAGTTTTACGGCTAAAGACAATGAGTAATTTCTCATATTCACATCAACTGTAGGAGTATATGTTGGCGTAGCGAATGAAAAGGTCGCACAATAAGAATTTCCAAGTATTCTAGCAGCCCAACGGTCACTCCTGTTTAATTTCACAGTAGTAGTTAGGTTTAAACCGCTTCTGGAATTAAATCCAATACCTACACCTGCACCCTTTAAAGAGTTATCACTATGTCCAATATTTGAAATTTCTTTAGAAAGACTAACATCAGCATTAACTGTACCTCCATCTGCACCTGAACTTATACCGAGACCACAATTCATATTGGTTTTACTTCCCATTGCAGCATTAATCGTAGCATCAACCTGAGTCTCAAAACCAACTCCTCTATAATTATTATATTTTACACCAAATCCAAGATTGAGACCCAAAAAATCATACCCGAATAATTCAAAACCTAGTCCTGCATTTAGCCCAAAAGTTAGATTATCTTTAATATTTAAGTCTTTAATGACTTTATCTGTACCATTAAAATCATCAGGTAATCCTCTCATATTTCTATTAATAGCTCCAGGATTAATATTCCAACCTAATCCAACCCAACTTGCTTCTTGATCCATTGAAGGATTTGAGTTATAGCTAAGATTAATAGGATATCCCCCAACATCCATTAATGGAATATTATAATTAAAATCTCCAGAGAATGGATCAACCAAATTAGTCGTATTAAATGGCTCAAAGCTCTGTACTTCAGGCTGACTAGGGCCGCCAGTTAACGCATAAGTAGCTAATGGACTTACAAGTTCTAACAAAAGGTTAAAAACAACAAATACGGCAAAGTATTTGGTAATCCTGCTTTTTCTTAATCTACTGAGAATATTCATTTTATAACTAATTTTGGAATATTTGTAAAATACTCTTTTTTAAACCTGAATTTTATAGGACCTGTTTTAAGAATTTTATCATTATATACAAGTACCTTTTCATTGAAAATTGTATCATTTTTAGCTTTTTCAAATGACAATAAAATACTATTTTCTGGTGAAATATTATAAGCTTGCTCAAAATGATAAAAACTACATGGAATTGTATCCTGACCAGATACTAATACGAATTCTTTCTGCATTTGAAAATACAGATAATTAGCAATTTCTGGGTTACTAATTGACTCAAATGGATTAGTTTTACTTTTATCATCTGACTTAATCTTCAAAGTGAAATTATCAAAACCTGAATATTGTTCTTCATACGACAACTGTTCCTCTTTAGTCATTTTACCATGTGTTTCTTGTAAACCAATTAAAGAAGGTGTTTTGTATTGAAGATTAAATTCAAATCCAGACATCTGTTTACTCTGATGTAAATTGTTAGTAGGTTCAGAAATCCATTGATAATATTCTTCAGGAATATAAATTTGCTTAACAAAAGCATTTTCAGATAATTGTAAATTATTTTGGAATAATGATGTAGTTTTATCATTCTTACATCCGTTAATAAACGAAAGAAAGCATATTACAAATACTAATATTTTATTCTGTAGCACCTTCATAGCGATTGTTCACATATTTAACGACATCAGTTGTAATATCTAATGATTCTATAGCATACATCAAATTGCCCTGACCTGAAACACCTAAAATAAAATCATATTCATTATGCATTTTACCATAGTCTTTGATGTATTGATTCAATTGAGTCCATATCTGTTGATCAAATTCTTCTGCCATTCGGCTGGTTTCCTCGTCGAAGTGTCTTTTTTTTAACTGAAATTCTGCTTTAACTTGATTAGCTTTATTTTGATTATTTCCTTGTATAGATATTTTATATTCCAATTCTAAACTATCAAGGGTTTTTTGAAATTTATTTTTCTCATTCACAAGCCTTTTCTCAAGTTCCTTTTTTAAAACAAATTCATTAAAAACAGAATTATTATTTAAGTAAACTGTTTTCTTAGTATTAAAATAAGAATACATAAAAACTCCAATAATTCCGATATTTAACAATATTACAATACCAAATAAAATATTCTTTTTCATAATTACATACCCTCACATATTATACATTCACTCAATAAATTAAAAAATCGTAAAAACCATTTTTCTCCCTTGGAATTTGAAATTTCAAGAGTGTAGTATTCACCTTCAAGCAAAGAAAGGTTTGACAAGTTAATTTTAAATTGATTATATCCTGTTGAAAACGGAGCAAGACTTGTAATAAATTGTTGATTTGAAGTCTTGTAAATTTTACAAGAAAGTGATGAAAATGGTTCAACAGTATATTCTTCTTCAAATTTAATTGGTAAATACCTTAAATAACTTCCAGGATTTGCAGGATTAGGAAGTAAGATCGGTTTATAAATATTACCATCACTTTCTTTCTTTAATCCATAATAACTACAATGTTGTTGAGGACAAGAAAAAGTTGTAGAAGTATACTTTAATGTAGAACCTGGACTAATAGTAAAAAAATCAGCATTTAAATCAACTATAGGTTGTGTAGCATTAAATGAGAATGCTGAAGTTCCATTAACTTTACAATTAAAATTTAAACCTAATTTTTCAATTGAAATTAAATTTTCAAAATCTGAAAAACTGCTCATAGAAGTCACCGGATAAAGTTGATTTTCGGCAATATACCACAATGATGTATAGGAGGAAAATTTAAAATAAACTAGCCCGTATCCATCAAAAGATGAATTACTAGATGAAACTGGGTTTAATCCAAATAATACTAATTCATTATTAAGAAGTGGTTTAAAAATAAATTGGGTTTTACCATTTGTTGAGCTATTAAGAGTATTGTAGGTATAGGCGTTAGATGTTTGACCCCAAGATTGTGTTATTGGTTTAGTAAGTCTATTAATTGGTGAAAGAGTTAGATTATTAACCCCAACCCAATCAGCCTGGTTGCTAAATGTATATGACCTTGACAAAGTATTTGTTCCACCAAACATATATGTATATGTAAGTTCTAATCTTACTTCATCACCACTTCCAACAATAATGGAACTAGTACCAGGAAAGTTTCTTTGAAGATTATGCCCAAAGTAGGTTTCCGTTAAAACCGGTGTTGGATTATTATTTAAAAACCATTTTAAACCGACGTTTGCATTGATAAAAGTATTAAAACTAATATCCAAACTATAATTTATTGAATTACTGTTATAACATGCTGCATCATGCGGGGTCATGAAAAACCCTAAATTGAGAGAAATTGGAATAGGATGAAAGATAATTTGTTTTAAACTTGCACCAAGAGATTTTAACAAAGTGCAACCTTGATAATATCCTTTAGTAATATTGGAAAATTTATAGACTTCATTATTATTAACTAAAACTAAAATATTCCCACCTTCAATTCCAATTTCAATTTTACTTCCTGAAGATATTGTAGCAATATTTGTAGTCTCAACTCCATTAATTATTATATTTAGACTATTGTTAATAATATGAACACCATATTTTAGCTCCAAATAAGAACTTATATTATTATTCTGAGGTAATAACCCAATCGCAAATTCCGAATTAATACTGTCTACATTGAAAATAATAAATCCTGAGGTATCAGAATGAAAAATATTATCAAACAAAATTATACCATCTTGCCATTCCGAATCCTTTGTTTTTATTAATGAATAGTTTTCATAATTAACATTTGCAGAAGAATTAGAAATTAACTCTGTCCCAACTGGAATTACTAATGAAGATGCACTACCGTCAGAATCTGTAATTGTAACATGGTATTTTCCTGAAATCAAAGGATATAATACTGGGGTCGACTCCATTTGATCAATAAAACCATTAATTTGATCTAAACTATATCCAAGTTGATTAAAAAACGGCACTTTTTCAGCTAATATTGCTGCATAATTATCTGGATATCTCTTTTCTTCCCATAAAATTCTATATGGAGGTTTACCACCAGCAATATCTAGAGTTATTCTACCTGGAGAATCAAAAGTTTCATTAATAACATTATAATTAACAATAAAAGAAGTAAAAACAGGATCAAATGCTCCTATTGCAGGAGGAGTTTTTCTTTGATGATTTGCTATATCAAATGAAAATCCATTTATCGGTATTCCTGCAAAATTAGCTATAGAAATATATTCAATATCAAGATTATTAGCCCCTAAATTTAAATATAGTGGATCACCATAAATCGAATGTTCATCATCTTTTCCAGGCCAGTTTTGATGAGCTTCCTCTTTCCAATCGCTTAATGTAGTATAAATATTTTCATTATTATTATAGGCTAAAATTGAACCATTTTCAGTATAGTAAAGGTTATAATCCAAGTCACCAAATTCTGGATTATTAATCACCATAATACAACTACCCGATCTAGTGTAGAAAACATTATCTTTAACAAACCACTTATTGTTTGGAGAATTTGGGAAATAAATATTGCATTCATAGTTATAAAATGAGTTAAAATAGATTTTATGTGAAACTCCATTCTCAGATCCTATTATTCCAAAACGAGATTTACTAATGTAATTATTATAAATTTCTGATTTTTCTATTTGATTTCTGAATTGAATCCCTGCAAATCCACCATTAAATTGATTACTAAACACTTTTAAAGAATCAGAAACAGATTCTGCAAATAAACAACCACCGTCAGCATTTTCAGACATTTCAATATTAATAGTATTTTCAGAAACTGAAATATTTGAAATTAATCCAATCATTCCTTCAGATTTTATTGAGATCCCTATATCAAATGAATTAATAATGTTGTTATTAATTTTCAAATTATTAATATGAGACCCTGGCTTAGTATATATTGAAATAGCTGGAATGTTTCTTGATCGTTGTTGATTTATAATATTTCCTGAAACATTGTTATTTCTTGCATTTCCTATAAATTTTAAAGCAGAACTATTTTCAATTTCACTATTAATGGAGTTATTATTTATTAAATTATTACTTGAAAATAATTTTTCGCCAACTATATTAACATTACTCTTCTTTGCATTTGAAACCAAACAAGAGCTAATGCAATTATGACTGGAATTAAAAATATTAATATTATTATTAGTGTTGCCATTTCCTCTAAAAGTCATAACTGAAATTTTTACATAAGATGCATCTTTAAAAGTTACTTGATCAGGATATTTAGCAGAAAAAATAGTTGTCTCTTGAGTAGCTCCAATAATTTCAATATTAGCTTCAGAACTACCATAATCACTTGCAGTAATATTTATGGCTCTTTCGTAAAGACCAGCATCTACATAAATTGTATCGCATGCTGAAACATCATAAGAATCTAATATTGACTGTACTGATTCTTTAGGAGTTTTTGGGCTTAATCCATCCATTTGATCATTTCCAACAGTTGTACAATAAATATCATCTTTAGTATCTCTATCATTTACATAATATTTTCTACCAGTATGAAAACCTACTGAACTTGTATAACATTCATCAACACTATTTTTAACTAATGCCCTGAAATAAGTAGTAGTTTTCAGATATGAATGGTAAGGATACATAGTTCCATCTGGTAAGTCTTTAAAATCAATATTATTATAAGAAAACTCCCATTTGTTAAATGTTCCAATATTATTAATAAGTGAAATAGTAGCCTCTCCAGAAGTGCATTGATCTCCACTAAAAGTAATAACAGGTGTTCCTGCTAATTCAGTACAAGTTTTTTTAACACATTTTATATCAGCCATCCAACCTTTTCCGGTTATTTCATTATCTGAATGAAAAACAAAAGTAATTGCACCATCAGGATTAGTTGAATTTACATATCCAGGATTATTTCTACCACAATAACTTCCAATTAAAGGAGAACTGGTATTTGGACCATCATATATTTTTAAAAAATCATCACATGATTTTTCATATTCCAAATCAAATTCAATAAAGTTGAATGTAACTTTATTAAAAACATCACATGGATAGAAAGTGACAGTATAATCTTCGTTATATTGGTATTCTTTTTTCCCGCCACTATCATAAAACCTTCCCTGGCATGCTAAAACTGTTGCATCTTTACGGAAAGAATATTCATCAGTAGGTTTATTCACTTTTACTTCGATTTTGTCAGGAATTGACTTACATCCAAAATAGTCACTTACTACTAATTCATAAAATAAAGATTTAAGAGGTGTTGCGGTTGGATGTTCTATTGTACTTGAATTTAAAAAATCTGTTGGGAACCAATTATAAGAATATGGTGGAAATCCACCAGTTGCTGCAATTTGATCGCCTAGAATAACCGAATATCCTTCACAAACAACTTTGTCATTTCCTGCATGAGCTATAGGAAGTTTACAACCGATTTCCAATTTCAGGTTAGGTCTTCCAGTTTTCTCCATGAGCCGGACCGGCATCTGATTATCTTTATCTGCAGCCCTTGACATTTTACCAGCAGTCTTCGTATATTGCCATTCAGGATAATTATTAGTGAATAGCTGATAACCATGATCAACAGTAATTGCAAGATTATTGTTCCCATTATACTTGAAAGGTTGTGTTAAAGTAATTGTTTTCCACCCAGAAGTAGAATTATCAGGTAATGTTCCATTGAAAACTTCAGTATATCCTGTTTCTGACCAATCACCAGTATTTATTTCTGATTGATTTGTATGTTTAATATACACTTTTACATTTAAGATATCTCCATCACTAAGGGTATTTGCTTTATAAAAGGATACCGTGTAAATAACACCTTCGTGCCCGATCTCATTTTTTGTATATAAACCTTCCCATCTTGAATAATTTGATTGACGATTTATTGGAAAAAGTTTTGATTGTTGAGTTCCTGTCCCTATTGTTAAAAAATCTGTTTCAGTTTTTATAGGGTCTTTTATTATTCTAATATTAGGTCTTCCAACGCGGGTATATAAACTGTCGGGTAATATTAAATTACTTTGTCCCACTCTGCACCGTGTAGTTCCATTTGAAAGAACTGTATATTGCCATTTTGGAACGATATTAGCTAAAGCCTGAAAACCATGATCAATTGTTATTGCTAAATTCTCCTGTCCATTATATAAAAATGGTTCTGCAAGTATTAATGTTTTCCACCCAGGTTCAGTGCTATTTATTATTGTACCTGAAAAAACTTCAGAATATCCTGTCGAATCCCATATTCCATTATAAAGTTCGTTTTCATTAGTATATTTAAAAGACACTTTAACATTATTGATATCTCCACTGGCATCATCAATTCCTTTAAAAAAATCAATTTCTTTTATCCAACCTGCCTGGCCTATTTCCTGAGAGGTATAAATCAGCTCACATTTAGTATAATTAAATTGTCTGTTTATTGGAAATTGTTTTGACAGATTTGTGCCATTACCAATAATTATTTCATTTGTTTGTGCATAATTTAAAAATGGCAAACCATATAATAATATGGTAAGTATTCCAAAGAATAATATTGAGTTTGTTTTCATACAGTATTATATATTAATTACTGTGCTGACTTAAAAAGATACCTCTTATTGTTTGTTCTCCAACCAACCAATGATTCATTGGTTGTGTATAAAAATTTAATGTCCGATTCGTTTTCATTCGATGTAAAAAACACCTTTAACTGAGCCTCAGTTGAATTGATTACAGGAAACAAAAAGCCATCACTATTAGCATCTTCTGGTGTTTCCACATTCATTACAATAATGTCTGCCAATGAGTCAACAGATGTAATATAAGCTTTAAAATTCGCAGAATCAGGATTGCTAACTACAAGTACCTGCTGAGAAAACAATTTGCAGGAGATTACACTAAGAAAAAGTGTTACGGAAATTAACCTTATTAGAACTTTCATAGTTTTATTGTTAGTTTCTCAAATGTAAAAATAAAATTAACACATTTTAACATGTTATACAACATATATTAATTTGTAATGCATTAATATTCTGTTGATATGCTATTTCTTTAATATTGTGACAGTTGCGACTTACTGGCTGATACCCATAGATATATAAAAGTGATTACTTCCTCATAAAAAATAAATTCCTACTTATTAGCTTTAATATGTTAGTAAATTTATTGCAACAATAATTTTTTATCAATAGAAATATAAATATTCCTGTTTTTCGATATCTCAGAACTAAAATATATAAAATTATTTTTTGAATTATGGCAATAATATGTCTTCTGTTATTTAATAGGTTATTTTAAGAAAACATTGTGGAATAATTCGGAAAGGAAAATATTTATTATATTTGAATTCGAGAACTTTTTCTAAAAACACAAATATGGCATTGTCGTTACCCTATTGTTACTCGATTCATTCAACTAACTTATAATTAACACATATTCCAACTCCAACATCGAAAGAATTTATTCCGCTTCCCATGACTTCCATAAAGGCAATTCCTTCACGCTGTATGTCGGTTAACTGGAGAATACCGGATTTGAAAGTAGCTGAACATTCAAAACCTATAGGGACTTTTTGGTAAGAAATGTCGCTTTGACCATTATACAGACGATTCCAAGTATAATCCAATCTTTCCTGATCTTTGGCAGAAACTACTTCGTGTAAAAAGCGTGAAAAGAGTTTTTCTCCTTCAATTCGTGCATTGGCTTTGAGTTCGGATTTTTCTTCCTTTGACGTTTTATCATCTCTCAAAGGACGATTTGCAATGTAATAGTCTGCAATATCAATGGCAGAGGATTTTTCAAAGTCAGAATCCATGTTTAGGGTAAATAACCATTTTACATAAACCTGTTGCAAATTGTACTTGGTTTCTCCATCAAAATGCAAATGTATTTTCTCGTTGTTTTTCTTTCGTTCTACTTTACCGTTTACTTTTTTCAATTCTTCGGAATTTTCAACATCCATAAATTCCTCACGGACTTCTGTTATAGAAAAAACATCTGTATCGTCTGCAAAGTCAGAAATAGCAGTTATAATCGGTCTTTCTTTATCATCAGGATTGGTAACTGTAAGCATTACAGGTTTTGATTTCTCAATGGCTATACGATGATTTTCGTAAACTTCATCACCCCATTGTTGCTGTATGGTTTCTTTGTCGGCTTCGAGTTGAAGTTCCCTGTCATACATATTGCCGAATGTGTAAATCGGGTAAGGAACAACTTCACCGCCCATAAAAAATAAAGCACTTTTCTTTACAAGTGCTGAAAGTTCATCAGCATTGGCTGCAATAGATGTTTTTACTAATTTACAAGCTTTGGCAGAAACGTAATACAATCCGTCATCAGAGCGATAAATAAAATAATTGTCACCTTCGGAATATTTATGTGTTTTGATATATTTACCAAGTGTTATTCCTTTTTCAACATTTTTAATATCTCTGAAATGATTGTCTTTTACAGTTACCGAACTATTTGTTACGACATTTTCAACTACGTTACCGCCTTTAATGTAATAGCGTTCCCAATTTTTCATTTCAACTCCAAGCGACCGTTTATACCAGACCCACGCTTTTATTTCTTCAAAGGATATTCCCTTATTGTAACGTGCAACAACATCATCAAAACTCATGGTTTTAGATGTGTCTCCCAATCCGTGCAGTTGTTTTGCTTCTTTGACAACTTTCATAATTTTGTCTGAGTTGGAGAGTATGACACTGACAAGAGCCGGATTTAACCAGCCCAGATTGTCCGTATTTGATATTCCGTTGAGGTATGACATAGTTTAAAATTAAATAGTGAGCAGTTGTAATTCTGTTTCTAATGCAAGGGCTTCCAGTTCCAGAAGATTAAATTCCGTACCACCTTCAATCCCAGCATTAATTGTTTGGATAATATCTTCTTTTGTTCCCTTAATTGTAATAGGAAACTCTCTTGAAGAACTTATTACATCTTTTCCGCATATTTTTTCGGGATGTAAAACAAACCATGTGTTGAACGATGTTATTTCAGTAAACATAAGTGGTTCGTTTAACGCAAAACTTAGTTTGTACTCAAAATCCAGAATTTCTTTAAACCGTTTTTGTTGTGATTCGGGAATGAAACCATAACGAATAATGGTACGATCTGGATTCTTTTCATCACGGTTTGTAGGAAGTTCCTCCATCAGTTTTCTGATAGCAGTTATCCTTGCACGAAGGAATGAAGGGGTAATATTTTCTATACCATAAAACATCAGTTCATATTTAATTCTGTTTCCATTTGTGGTATAATCGCAGCCGGAACCAAATGTTGATTTATTACTTTATAAATGATTTGTTCTTCTAATTTCAAATAGCCTTCTTTGGTTTGAATGCGTTCCCAGATATTAGGACTGTTTGCTTTTGTTACTTTCTTTAACTGTTTCAGGATTTCTTCACGAATTTCCTTTTCGGCTTTTGAAGATTCAGCATTTTTATTGCCAGAAAGGGAGGATTCCGCATTATCGGCAAAAGAGTAATAAGAGTTCTTTGTGGCAATGATATGGTCAAGAACAGTTATGTCAAAGTATTTGAAAGCTGTTCTCACTTTCTTTGTAATATCTTTGTCTTGTGGGCTTGGTTCTGTATTGCCAGATGGGTGATTGTGTGAAAGGATTACACCTTTCGCCAAAATCTTTAATCCAACTGCAACAATCATTTCAACATCTACCTGAGTTGAATTGATTGTTCCTTTTGTGTGCTTATAGTAACCAATGACTTTGTTAGCATGGTTCATATATAACACAATGAAATGTTCCTGTATTTCTACACCTTCAAAAATGATTTCTTTTACAAATTTGTAAGCATCATTGGAGGACTTAATAGTTGAAAATATCAAGCGTTCTTCTTTAAAGGTTAAATCAACCTCTTTTACCCGGAAATCCTTTTCAATTTCCTTAATCTGTTTGTCAAGATCGGAAAACTCTGTTCCGTTAAAAACAAACATTGGTGTGGTTTGTGGAATTTTATATTCTGCCATATTATTTGCGTTTAAGTACAATTATATCTGTAGGAACTTCTGAAAACCTGAATACAGGCGGTAAACGATAAGCATCTACCAGTTCAGCTAATTGCCCGATACTTTCCTTTTCTGAGTTATATGAAATGCCATTTCGTAAAAAGTTGCTCGATGTTAAGAAAATCAGCAAACCACCGGATTTAAGCAATTTCAGTCCGTAATACATAAAGAACAACTCTATCTGCTGCATCTTTGGCTTGGTGAAATATGAACTGTATTTGTTCTTATGTTTACCGTAAGGTGGATTTCCAATAACAAGAGAAAAAGGAAAACCGGAAAGCCATGTTAATTTTTCATCTTTGATCTTTGTTGTATATCGTGAAGGTTCGAGAAAAGCGGTTTCAAAATATCCTCTATTAATTTGTGCTTCTGGGTAAGTAATTTCACAGATACGAGCAGAAATTGGATTTATTTCAAAGCCAACAACAAGTGATTTGTCCGGTGCTGGTGCAATTATTCTGCCTGTTGCTATACTTGGTTCTAGTATCGTTCCTGTTTTATCAAAACCATGTTTATAAGCCAGTTTCCACATGAGTTCAACAATATAATTCGGTGTGAAAAATTCGTAAAGTACACCTTCTCCCTTTGCTCCCTTGCTGCCTTGACCGCCTGAACCTTCGTATTGCTGAATAAATAAAACTTCATCCTGAGAGTAAGCACCGTTTTTCGCATCCTTCTCCCGGATGAAGTCTTCTATCTGCTGATTCAGCTTATATTGATTGACTGTTTTTGCCATTGTTTAGTTATTTTGTAACAAAATTGACCGTGAATACTCGATTTTACTGTTAGGATTTTTACAACTAACAACTTGCTGCAACTTTCTTCTTGAAAATATCCAGAGCCAGGGTTTATATCTTTCACCTTTGTAAACCACTTGTATTATACTATCCCTGCTTTCGACATGAACTTTTTGTGTATCGGCAATGGCAATGCCATTGACAGTATAAAACTCATCAGAGTAACTAAAAACTCTTACAGGAATAGTATCATAAATCAAACTATCTTTTAACGTTGTTACAATATCCTTTTGCTGATGAACTACCGTCTCGGAAAAATGTTCAACTCGTCTGGGATTAACTTTCAGATTCTTTATTTCAGAGATAATTTTCGGGTAAATATCTTTGAGTTCTTTGTACTTTAGTTGAAGTTCATCGTTCTTTGCTGCCAGATTACCGTTTTTTGCCTTAAAATAGATGATCTGCTGGTTCGCTGCTTTCCATGAACCTTCCAGCCTGTTTTTTTCTTTTCGTTCGTTAAAATACATCTTCCCGAACTCTAAAGCCATATAGCCAAAAAGCAGCATCAGGCATGTTACAGAAATTAAACTGCTATTTTTCATTTTCATTGGTGTTTTGATTAGATGGGCGTTTAGTTTCTCCCCAGATGTATGTTGTTAATATGGTCATTATTCCGGCTACACAGGCAGAAGCCAGACCTTCCATGCCTTTAAATACGGAAAGTCCTGCTAAAGCTGCCAGTATCAAACCTGCAATAATTGTGGTTATATATCTTTTTGAAAATTTCATGATTTATTAGTATTTTGTTATAATTATTTTCTTATCTTTTTACTTTACGACTTTCAACTTTTAACTTTTTCTTCTTTCTTCTAAAGCTTCTGACAAGGAATAGTGTTCCGATTCCCAGAGCAATGAAGCCTAACAAGCCAAGCCGAAACTTTTTTTTTCAGCCAGAGTAATGACTTCATCAATTACCGCTGCCGGAATTGCTTTAGCCATTATTGTTTTTGCTTCACCAACCGTTATTTTAAAATCCTTGTTTATGTCAAATGATGGATTCTGTCTTGCAATGGTAGAAGCCGATACCGATTTTGATTGTATTACAAAATCATTAGGTTTGCCCACTGCAACCGGAAAGAAAGTAATCATATACAAATCAAAATAACTCTTGATCCTTCCGGTAAAACCCTTAAAGTATTTGTACACATAATCGAGTTGCTCCAGACTGGACATTTTGTACAATGCCTGTGTTGAAGTTCCCAGCCAAATAGCAGTGGTAGGCATAAACTGAATTAGCCCTGTTGCCCTATATGTTGAACGTGTATAAGGGTCGGGATTGTCACCTTTTTGCTTGTTTACCGCCTGTGCATTTATTCCACTTTCATTGTGCATGACTGCCATCAGCCAGTTCGGGTTAATTCCGAGTTTTGCAGAAATAGAAGCTACTTTTGCTACAAAAGCATCCCTGCTTTCTCCTCTGTTGGATTTTATTTCGTTTGTAAGTATCATTTCTCAATTATTTTGATTGTTGTTGCATCTGCCCAGCGTATAGTGTTATCAATTGTGCGGAACTTGATAAACTTTCTTTTTCCGGTGTTCAGGCTGCCTAAATATTCACCCAGCAATACCTGTTTTTCCACCTGACAGTAATACTGTAGTTTTTCATTAAGCACGTCTGTATTAGCTATGCTTACCACAGCCCTTGAAGGAAGTCCCTTTACAGGTTTGTCGTAGTAGTTCAGCGGTTTTTTGAAGGCAACAATAGCTTTGGTATTGGGATATTGCTCAAACATGAGATTGAAAAAGTCAAACGTGTCAATGTAATCCTTGCTTGATGAAACCCACATGGTATATGATTTTCCGGCATATTTCTTTACGGATTCGGGAAGACCTTCTTTTTTTATTAGATAAGCTACCTGTATAAACTTCACATTGTTTTTGGAATCAAATTCCTGCTTTCCGGTAGCATAACCGATAAAATCACCCGGCTTGGTTGTAAACAGAATGTTATTATCAGTCGAACTCTGAAAAACACCATCGGTGAAAGTAGCATCCGGTGTACTGCGGACACGGATTGCCTTTTTTGCAACAACCATCTGGTTTTTCTTTACAAATACTGTGGGTGCTGCACCTTTCTTTCCGGTATTAGATTCAATAAGGGTGGTGAACTTCTGGTATTCCTCCGTACTAAGTTCTTTTTGTAAATCTTCCAGTAAATCGGAATCGTACAGTTTCTTGTACGAAGTCATTACTTCATCAAGGTTTTTAATGTTTTTTGCCGTATCAAGAATAACATCTGTGCTTGTGTTATCAAAAGACATCATCCACGAAATGCCCGATGGATTCATAGCATTGCGTAAAACAGTTGCCTGACGTACTTCGGGGCTATCATCGAGTTTTTTCTCCGTATTTCCCTGTCTTGCTTTGGCAATGATTTTTCGGATTACTTTGTAAAGAATGAAACTGCCTGTACCAACAACCACTCCACCTACCAGAACACGTAACGGATGTTCCGTAACATAATCCATTGCACGTTCTATTTTGGATTTTGAAGGGTCTTGAAGTATTTTTTGATTTTCCATCAGATAAACATTTTTGCCTTTCTTACAAGGCTGGGTTTATTCTTTATTTTTCCTGCAAAATCAATGAAGTCCTTAGTGGAGAGTTCCTGTCTTGTGGTCTTCATCAAATCAAACATTGCCTGAAGAATTTCTTTGGCTTCTTCGTTGCTGTTTGCTTCTATCTTGACTTTAAATTCAAAGGTGTTCATGATGCGAATTCTTTTAGTTTGGTGATATATTCAATGATATTCGGAGCAAGGGTTTTGTCAGATTCAATCTCTGAGAAAATGGTAAAGATTTCACCAAGCAATTGATTATTGACATTTGTTAAGTATTGACTGATAAGAGAAATGATTTCAGAACGTTTCTGTTCATCTTCACTCATAGTCTGTGATTGGGATGTGTCATTGGTATTTTTTTCCTGTGTTGAGTTCTGTGTGGTATTTTCATCCACTATACCGGAACTGTCGTTTTTTAATGGTAAAGATTTCTTTTCGTCTTTTCCTTCTTCATCATTAAGTCCCATCAGTTCAGCCAGAGGTTTACGAAGTTTGTCTTTTTTGATGCCGATACTTTCCAATATGTCTCCAAGCATTCCGGCATAATACTTCACCTGCTTTTTGCTTTCTAATGCTTCTTCAAGTTCTTCGTTCTGCTCTTCGAGTTCTTCTACACGTGCTTTGAGTGATTCGTTTTCATCGGCAAGGTCTTTCACAATGTCCTTCATTTCATTGTAGTCGATTTCCTTTTTCAATTCCTCAAACCTTTGTGATACCAAAGCATTGATTTGTGCTTCACCCAATCCCTGAAAACTTGGTGGCTGGACAGGAATTTCTTTAGAACGCAGGTCACAGACATTTCCATCAATCCAGTTGCCGGATTCGGTAAACAAATCCACTTTGATTATTTCCGGTTTTTCGGCTTTAACCATATGGTTAATCTGCTTTGTCATGCTCTCAACAGGTTCTCTGTCTATGATTTTTGTGCTTTTGTTATCATTCACAACAGATGCGCTGAAAAAGATTCTGTTACCTTTTTCAATTTCTTTGTTAGCCTTTGTATGAAGGCTTTTCAAAAAATATGATATACTTCCAGATGCCATTTTACTTTGGTATTACTCGGATGAATTCTAAAAGCTGAACTGTACGTTTAGGATTGTTAATGATGATTAATCCTGTAAATTCCTGTATCTGTGAAAGGTTTTGTTTCGTGTAATACTGGTCAACATCGTACACATTGGTATCAGAACGAATGACAGTACCATTAACCAGTTCTTTTGATACCAGATAAAAGAACTTATTGTATCCTTTAATTCGGTATTCTGTCTGCTCATTGTTAGTGAGCACTAATACAGGCTCATGATGGAATTCTTTGAATCCACGTTCAGCCATTCGCTGATTGATATATGTTACGAGATACTGATCCATATTACACTTTTGCTTTACAGTCGAGATAAATATTTACTGAATAAGGAAGGAAGTTGCCTTTTATATCACGTGAGTTTCCAGCATCTTCGTAAAATCCAGTGATGCGATAATTTGGAACCAAAGGTTCTTTCAATTCAAAGAAGTTATTCTTTTTACGCAGTGGTTCTATCGAATAACCTACGGTTTGGTGAAAAGGATGTAGTTGCCCTGAGTTAAACAGAATGGAAATTTCTCCCATGTGCTGAATATCCTTTCCGGTATTAAGAAAACCTTTTACAGTTGCATTTATACCCTTGCAAACCATTAAATGTGCTGGCAATTCCCTGTCAAGAGAAATAATCTGCCCTGCTTTGGTTACGTCCACAGGAAGAATAACAAATCTTCTGGATTCTTTGCTTTCCATGACCTTATTCGTTTTTGAGTTTGAGGTAAATGTTCATGGTATAAGGGAAAGTGCTTCCGTCATCAAAACCTCCGTCAACAAAACGTCCTTCCACATAGCTTCCTTTGGCTTCTATTTCTTCATCCTTATCGAAAATAACAAATCGTTCGTTAGGAGATGAACTTTGGTTTGCTGCCAGTAGTTTTGTCTCAAAACCATCGGGGAAAATCTCTTGTTCTGCAATGCGAAGTTCCAACGTGCTTCCAAAATGTGATGTGTCTTTTGGAAGGGAAACATAAATACCTTGCACCTTTTGGTACAGCTTATCTGTTTCGGCAGAAAACTTCACGGTTTGTCCGTGTGAATCTACCTTTACTTTGATGATTTGAAATTTTGTCAGTTTCATGATTTCTTTATTAGTTTATCAGTTATTAAGTTATTTGTTATTGAGTTATTCGCTACTGTTTTTCAATAACTAATAGCCCAATAACTTTTAACTTTTCACTGGTTAGTATTTTGTTACAGATGTTCCTACAAGGATTGCTTTCATGTATAGGTCGGCAACTGCGTTTGCTCCCCATTCAATATTCAATTCCATTGCTTGTTGGTCAAGAATAACTTTTGGATTGTCCATTACAAATAATCCTTTGCGAACATTCATATTTGTAGTGTTAAACACTTCGCATGAAGTAGCAGGGATCAGTGTTGTTCCGTTGGCTTTGAACTCAAATTCACCATTACGTACATATTCAGGTAAAATGTCATAGTTCACTTGTGAGGCATTTTGACCTGCTGCTGCTACTCCGGCAAGTAAAATAATGCCCGATAACAACATGATGTTTCCTTTTTCCAGTTTAGCAGAACTGATATTACATTGTCCTACAATTTTGTTGTCATCATCACGAAGCATTTTAATTATTTTGCTTCCACCGATGTTTTTAGTGTTGTAGTAAGCAGCATCTACAGCCTGTAAGGTTTTGTTTGCCAAACCCTGCTGTATTTCTTTTGGAAGCCAGTGAAGGCGTTTTTCAAATTCACCACGACTATTGGGAGTTCCACCTCCGGCTGCTGTGGCTTGTTTGGTTTGATTCTGAACCCTACGTACAAATTGTTTGCGTTCGTTAAGGGTTGCACGTTCGATTGCTCCAAGAAGTTCATCTTCTGAGATGGCTCCGAGCAGACTGTAGTCGCTTGTAGCGATTTGACCTAATGTTAACATAACTTTTGATTTTTAATTATTAATTTTTGATTACGAATTACGATTTTGTACTTTGTTTTTACTTTTTTCTTTCAGCTTATCATTGATTAAAGGATTTGCACTTCCTGAATTTCTTCGTAGTCGTCCAGTTCTCCAATATTTATAGGAGCGGATTCAATCTGAATTTCTTCCCTGTTTTCGTTTAGTACAGGTAAGTCAGGATTGTAAGGTGCAATAGCAAGGTTAATAGGGTCGCGGAAAACTCTCTTTACCGGATCGGCAATGTTAAAGTCTCCAAGACCATTGAGAATGTCTTTTTTCAGGAATACTTTTACTCCTGTAATAACACCGGATGCAGCAACACCACTGGCAATAAGTTTCAGGTTTTTGTTTTTCAGGAAAATTGCTCCGCTAACTCCGGCTACAATCTGTACAATTGGTTTAGCAATTGCTTTTAATTGAAATTCCGTAGCGGTGTCGTCCACTTTTAGGATTTTGTCAATAACCTGCCCGGCTAAAGCTCCACCGGCTACGCCAAGAATGACAAGCCCTGCTCCTTTAAGGTCATCAAGGGCTGTTTTCATTGTCACTTTGGACTTTTCTTTTTCTTCGGATGATTTTGATTTGCTCATAACATTAATTATTTAAGGTTTGTAATTATGAATATTAACCTAAGCGGATAGCCTCTATTTTGGCTTTCCTTGCTCGTGATTGATTTTTAGATTTGGATGTAGTTTTTTTCTTGGAACCGTTTTTTGTTCCCGAAAGTCCTTTGGGTTTTTGTTCCTGTTTTTTCTTTGGGCGAAATGCCATATAGGCTCCAAAGAGAAGTGCGCCTGCACCTGCTATTACAGGAATCGGATATTTCTTAACAAAGCCAATAAAGCCACCTTCTCCATCATCGTCAGGAGTGTCATCATTTGCTGCTGGATCAGTGGTCGCACTTTTTTCTTTTGTTGCAGGAGTATCATTGGTATTGTCATCCTCATCTTTAAGGTCAGGGTCATTAGTCATTATTTTTTCCCCTTCTGCCACTTTGTTATCTACTTCCGTTTGTAAGTCTTCTGCTTCTTTTGGGGTCATTATACCGCTGTCTTTCATAATCTTTAAAACAGAAGTAACAACAGGTACTGCTGCTGCCAAAGCTGCTGCTGCCGGAAGAACACCCAATCCTTCGAGGTCAAATTCTTCTTCTGTATCAGTTCCGCTTAATCCACCTGCTTTGCCTTTGAGAATGGCATTTTTCAGCTTGTCACGTTTGCCTTGTAATTTGTCTGCAAAGAGTTTTTCTACTTTTGAAAGAGCATTTTTGCTTTTTTCCCATTCTGTTGCATTTATTCCTTTGGCTGCTGCCTGTTCTTTGGTAGCATAAGCCCATTTGAGTTTGGTTCCAATCTTTTTCAGGTTTAGTTTAAGGGCTAACAGGAAACCGTTTCTTGCTGCAATGGTGAGAGGGTTTAGACGGATAAAGCTTTTTCCACCTTTCTTTATAGCTTCACCAACTTTCTTGAAAAATCCTTTCTTTTTAGGGTTCGCTTTACGTTCGGCTTTTTTCTCTTGTCTCTTTGCCTTTTTCTCCTGCTTTTTTGCTTTGTTTTTCTTACCACCAAGCATACCCATGATTTCATCAGTGGTCATGTTGTCCAGTATATCCCAATCGTTGTCTATTCCCTCCATTTCGGAATTTTCAGGAATACCGTCCATGTTGAAATGCTTGTTCAGGGCATCTTCATTCTGTGCAAGAATAGCCAGTGCTCTGTCACGATTGGGTGTATTCCAACTGGAAATAGCATAATCCAGCATCTTCAAAAATGCAGGTGGGTAATCCACTTCCTGTATCAAGTGTGGTCTTCCGGCAATCATGTTTCTGGTATTTACCAGATGTGCATAAATTGTTTGCAGACGTTCCTGCTCGTTGTCTGCTCCGAGATTATCAATTCCTTCTAGGTCGTTCACTAAGTCCATTACGTTGGACGTAGTGCCTGAAAGGACAGCGACATTAATTCCGTTGAGGCTCATAGTAAAATCTTTATTTTTAGTGAATGGTTTTTCGTGATTGAAGCGTGATAACACACAGTCAATAATGTATTCTCCTTGTCCGTTTTCCTTCGGCACAACAACGTAAACATGTTGATACACGTCACTATCGTACTTTGTTATGCGGAACTTGTGAGGTATCTGGAGATTTGTTAATATCGAGGAAACGAAGATTGAAAAGCAATCACAATCTATTCCGGTGGTTCTTTCCGTCCAGCTCCGGCAGGGTCTGCGAAGTTGCTCTAATCCTCGTTTATCTAACTTATATTGTATATGATTGTAAAGAAAATTCCAGATATTCCGGCAGGTTTCTTCAAGGGTTTTTCCTTTGAGGTAGGGTGCTATTTTCTTTGTATCACTGATATATTTCCATACAACTTTTTTCATTAGTTCAACAGTGTCATCCACTTCACCGTCTTTTATAACAATCCTGTCCTTTTCTTCCGGCAAACCGAATAACTGATCGAATTGTTTACCGTCCCTAATAGGGCGATAACCGCTGGTGATGGATTGTATAGAATAAATATTACTCATAAAATCTTGGTGGGTTCTGATTCGTAAGAAAGTCCATTTGCATAGAGAGAGTATTTCATCTCAAGAGGAATGGCAAGGGCTTCACCCAAAGCTTTCATATCTTTTGCTTTGAACGCTGCAAGAATTTGAGGGATTTTGCCAAAAATACCATAGATATAACCTGCAAGAATAGTCCAGGGCACTACAATTTCTATGGTATCAATTTTTGTGTCGGTAAGGGAATTAATAGTAAATTCTTTGTTCTCCGGTGCTGTACTTGTAATGTATTTTCCATTGGTGGTAAGTGTAACAACAGGCTTTGTTATTTTCATGGTTGATTTGGTAGGATTGGAAACATTTATTTCCGTGCGGATGGCTATTCCTTTCAAATCCACTTTATGAACTCTCGGATTTGATAATGCTGTTACTATTTTGTCGGAAACTCGTTTCATTCCAAACAATTTGTAAGCACCAATTAGCAAACCTCCAAAAATTCCTATTTTGAAAATAGTTTTCATTTGCGGATTTGGTTTTTGATGTAATCAATGAGAACTTTTACCCCAAAACCTACAAGGGCTGATATGGCTGCATAAAAAGCAACTTCAAAAACACCTTGCAGGGAGATGTTTGCAAATACATGATTGTTTGATAAGGCTTTTCCGATACCCCCGAACATGCCGGAGAAAGTTGTTATGGCTGAATACTGATCGTTGTGTGACATTTCTTTGTTGTTTTTCCCGATAGCGGGCGTTTATGTCAACAAAGTTCTGACAGCTTGAAAGTGCGCTTGATGATTCTTGAAGATTCGTTAATGAAAATGATGAAAAATGAAAGTGCTTGAAAGAAAATGAACAAGGTTGAGCGAAATAGTTTTTTGTTATTTAAAAGATTTGTACTTTTATGTGTCTGAAATTTATATATCTATATGCCTAGTTTGAGAATATAAGAAAAACTAGTTAGGCATATAAACAAGTTACCAACTAGCCTTACAAAAAGACAGAACATTAGAATATGTAATCTATGACAAATGAGTGCAAAGACGTTTAATTACCCTGACAAAACTATAAATTCGATTTAACTCAAAAATATATTACTTTTAAAACAAAAACTTAAAAACACTCAAAATGAAAAAAGGTTTTAATCTTTTGATTACTGCGGTTACAATATTTATTATCAATGTATCTTGTGATAATAATTCAGCATCAATTGAAAGTATTCCAACAAATAATAATATAAACCATAAAGATAAATTGGACTCTTTATTATTACTAAAAGATAAGATATTTTTAGGTTTTAGCTATGGTATCAGTTATACTGAGTATGGTTTATTATGTGACTACTATGAAAAAGAAAATATATTTTCTGAAAAAGAGTATTATGACAACAATAGGAACATCTATACAAGAACGACATTTGAAATATTTCTAGATACTTTACCTTTTCATTTAGAAGTAATCCCAAATTTTGACTCAATTAACAAGCTAGAATATATTAAACTAATATGGTCACGTGAAATAAGCGATGATGGTAAATACGAAAATGGATTAAAGTGTAATTACAAAGTAGAATATGGTAAATCTCTTATTAAAATTTATACAAATAAATACGGTCAACCAAAAAAATCAATTTGTAAGACCTTAAAAACATATCATTATATAAAAGAAGACCCCAGAGCAACATATAATTATAATGCTTTGATTGGAAATTATTCAATTCGAAATCTTGATTATGTAAAAGCTAATTGGGAAAATGATTCATTAAACATTGTTATTATTGATAATGAAAATTATTTTAATGGAAGATTTTACATTGATAAAAGTTTTACAACCCTTATAGAAGAGCCAGGAATATTTTATTATCCCCAAAAATATATTACAAATAAACAATATGAAAAGTATCTAAATGATTCCTTGAAAAACGAATCATTAAAAAATGGTAAAATTAACACTATGAATAATATCTGACAAATTATTATGAAGACAATTGAAATTCAAATTGAAAGTAATCAAAGCGTAACCATAGTTACAGACAAAAATGAAAACCTTATTACAAAAACATGTCAAATATTAAAGAACAACGAATGGATAAACTCAAGTAGAATAAATTTTACTTATGATAAAGAAGGAAATAATTTAATTATATTACATGAAACTTGGAATAATCTTATTTGGGTTCAAAATAATAAATATACATATACGTATGATGGCTATGGGAAAATGCTTACTTGCTTGCATGAATATTGTGTAAATAATATTTGGTACAATAGATATAAAAATATTTACGAATACGACGAAAAAAACAACTTGCTAATAGATTTGTTTCGGAAATGGAAAGACAACGAGTGGGTGAATTATAATAGAAAAATATATACATATGATTATGACGGCAACAAGCTAAGTGAATTGCACGAAAACTGGCAAAATGGAAAGTGGGTTTTTAATTTTACTTGCTAATTGAAAGTAAATGTAATTCTAATATTATATGAATAGACGTAAATAAAGACCAGTTGGTAACACCATCTATGAAAACAACGTTCAGATATGGGCAATATGACAACTTTAACATTAAATAAAACTCTTAGCGGTTTGACACTCCGCCGCGGCGGAGTGCAAGTAAATGCACGTCGTTTCGTAGCTTCAACCGTTAGCAACTATTAACACAAAAAATAAGACGATTCATGAAAACAATAAATTAATACAAAAGTTCATTTTAATATGATAGAAAATATACCTGACTTTTTAGAGAGATATGATAGGAATATGAGATTTCTTTTTAAGTTAAACGGAAAACATAATAGACTGTTCTTTGTTATTTATGAAAATGATGAACTTTATCTTGGCTCATCTCTCAAAAAAATTAGATGTTCAGGACAACAGGGTATAGGAGATGTTATAATAGATAATAATAAATTTGGCATTTTCATAGATACTCAACTCCAAGAAGAAGAATACAAATCTCTTAAATTTTCATTTCACAAAAGTGGTGAAAGGCATCTACGATGCAAAAATAAATCAAATGTGGACATTGACTTTTATAAGGTAAATGCTATAAAACTAGATGAATTAACGGAACCAGAAATGCTTTTTATAATGATATCGAAAAGAATTTCTTTTTATCAAGAATATACCTCAGAAAATCTAATAAGGGATGAATGGAATGCAATTATTTTGGACACTCCTATAGAATATTCCAACTGCAAAAATGTCTTTGAATTTTATATCACAAATGACCCAATAAGCGAAATCACCAGTACGATAATTCCTAATGATATTAAAAAGGAGAAATTGATCGTTAAGCTAAAAGACAATGTTTTCTTACATATAAAGTATTTTGTAAATATTCCTGAAAATCATGCAATAAATATTGGACACCCAGAAAGAGAAATTTTGCTTTTTAAGGACAATGGGGTTCTTAAATATTTCAGTTTCAAATAAATAAAACAAATTAACAACCGCTAACACACTAAAACATTAGTATATTATAAAGTTAAATAATGATAAACTAAATAAAATATAAATATGTTATCATTTAAAATTGAACAAAGAGTAAATGAATTTTGCTATAAAGGAAATCTTGAAGAATATAGAGATATTTTAAAGGATCTTTTTCAAAAAATATATGATAGTGGTTGCCAAATTTCAACTCGAGATGATTCAGTTGTTTCCCAACATGAAACTATTAATGAAAAATGTCTCATTAGAATATCTCTTCACCCTATTAACAATATACCTATACAAACTTTATGGACAATATTTCACGAATTTGGTCATCATTTATCTGGTGCAATAAACAAGAAAGATGAAAATGATTGGAATATAAGATATGCAAGCGAAGAACGAGCATGGGAACAAGCAAAAATTGAAGTTTTAAAATATCCAACTTTATCTAAACAAATAAATGACTTTGACAAATACAAAACAAAGTGCTTAGAAGACTATTTAAATAAAAAGAAAAACATGAACTAACAACTTATCCACATTACAGGTAATGACAATTATTAATTATTACTAATTTATTATTACATTTAGAACAAATTTAGAGTTCTTGAATATGAAAACTATTATTCTAACATTAGACATAATTGCTTTTGTTTGTAGCCTATTATGGTTAATATGTAAACCTGATTTTGAACCATTAATTACATCTATTGCATCTTTAGTTGTACTTTTAGGTATCCTATTTATTAAACCAAAAAAAAAGAAGTCCAATAATATTACAATGTCTCAAAAAGCGGGTAATAATTCAAGACAATATCAATCTGGAAATGATATGACTGTAAATAATAATTAATGGAAGAACCTGAAAAAATAGAAATGACACAAAATGCTGGTGATGATGCTAATCAATACCAAGCTAAAGGTAATATTAATGTTATTAATAACTACAGTACTGAAAAATATGGACAATACTTAAAACTTGTTGAAGAATTTGAAAAAGAACTAGATAATGGCGAAATTGAGTTTCGTGAATTTATTGATAAGATTCAGCATTTTACAAGTAATATTGACGAAGAAATAATTGGTTTAGAAAAAAAATTAGAGGAATCTGGTTTTCAGGCTGATTATAAGTGGGCAAGAGATATGAAAGATTACTATTATAAAAAATTAACTGAAAACAATTTGTCAAAAGCAACTCAAAAAATTCATGCTTTCCTACTTGCAAGGCTATATGTTTTATTCAATTTTCATATTAAGGGCGCAATAAACGATGGTGTTCCAAAAGAAGAAGTACGCGAATTAATAATTAAAAAAGTTATTCAACCCGTTCAAGAAATGTTAGGTGTTAATAATGTACTTGAATTATATGAAGACGATATTACTGCTATGGTGTTTTTTTTAACAGGCAATTGCCATATAAGATGGAAATAATATGATAATTTATCACCCTGTTTATGACACATATTATACAATAATTCGTTTTCTTAAACTTCTTAAGAATTTGAATCAAAAACAATATGAAATTGATAGACTAAGAATTTATGATTATTATTTTTTATTCTTAAACGACATAAAAAAAATTGTACTTCCTAAAGAATATTCAAAATATAAACATTTGTTAGAAACCAATAAATATAATAGAATTCAAAATTCAAAATATACATTTTCTGAAATGGAAAGTGTTCAAGAATTAGCTTTAAAAGCATTAACTTCATATGGTTTTATAGATAAAGAACTTTATAACAATGAATTCATACAATTTTCAGATATAATAATTCCTGATGGTTTAATCTCCGATCTTACAAAAAACGAAACAGAATATATTAAATTAATTGTTGAGTATTTTGAGAATATTTCTATAAGAGAATTAAAACAAAGAACTAATCTAATGGACTACCGATATGAGCTTTCTTAAAATAAATAAACTTCTTGTTACGAAGGATGGTAAAAGCGTATATCAAGAAAATTTTCATAATGGCATTAATATTATTAGAGGTGATAATAGTTCCGGTAAATCAACTATTTCTAATTTTATTTTTTTTGGTTTAGGTGGTGAATTTATTGATTGGCTTCCTGAAGCTGGTAATTGTGATTTTGTTTTTGTTGAAGTTGAATTAAATGATGTTGTAATTACTTTAAAAAGGCAAATTGAAAGTAAGCAAATGCGTCCAATGATGATTTATTGGGGGGAACTCAATAAAGCTATTGTATCAAATTTTGAAGGATGGAATATTTATTCATATAAAAGAACAGAAAAAACTGAAAGTTTTAGTCAAATATTATTTAAAACGTTGAATTTTCCTGAAGTTTCAACGGATAATTTAGAATCTATCACTTTTAATCAAGTTTTAAGGCTATTATATATTGATCAATTAAGTGCTTTGGATTGTTTGATGAAAAATGAGGATTTCGATTCTCCATTGATTAGAAGCGCTATCGGAAATTTATTATTAGGTACTTATGATGATAAATTACTCAAACTTCAGATGGAGCTTCGCCACAAGGAAAAAGAATTAAGTGAAATAAAAAAACAAGTTCATGCAATTGAAGATGTTTTTAAAAACTCTCCTTTTGAATTTAATAAAGATACTATAAATGATAAAATTAAAGAAAAAAGAGAGCTGCTATCTAAGACAATTACAGTACTTAAAAATCCTTCACAAATTGTCGATTCAATTAAGTCAGGTGACACAAAAAACGAAATTCAATTATTACGGAAAAACCTAAATAATTTTAAAATTAATTTTGATACAATATTATCAAACATCGGAAATAATAAAATTGATATTATTGACAATAATGAATTTATAGAAGTATTAAATATGAAATTAAAAGCGATAATTGAATCGCTAAATTCTAGAGAAATCTTAGGCAATTTCCCTATTTTATATTGTCCAATTTGTCTTGAAAAAATTGAAGAGAATCTAGCTGATAATCATTGTAAATTATGCAAGAAAGAAATAACTGAAAATTTAGGAAAATCTAAACTACTTAGAATGAAAGTTGAAGTTGAAATGCAGATTAAAGAATCAACTGAAATTTTAAATGAGAAACAAGAAAAAGTTATTGAATTAGAAAAAGAATTAAAAGATTCTGAAAGACTATTAAAAAAAGCACAAAACGATATAGATATTTACATCAATAATTCAAGAAGTAGTACAGAAAATAAATTTGACAAGCTTCTAGAAAATAAAGGAAAATTAAATGCTGAAATAGAGTTTTTTGAAAAACAATTGCAACTAATTTATTCTTATGATGAATATAAAATACAAATGTTTGCTCTAAAAAGTGGTGTTGATAGGCTCAATCATGAAACAAATAGATTAGAGGAATTACAGAGAACAAAAGGTACGAAAGCCTATTCTGTAATTCAAAAATATGCACTACAGCTTTTAAAAGGTGATGGAGAATATGAAGAAAAATTTAAAGATGGTAGACAAGTAACAGTTGATTTTGCTAGGAATACTTTTTTTCTTGATAACAGAAATCGTTTTTCTGCAAGTTCAATGGTTCTTTTAAAGAATAGCGTAAGGTTTGCCATTTTCTTTGCTTCATTAAATCTTGATTACTTTAGGTTTCCTAAATTTATTATTTGTGATAATGTTGAAGATAAAGGAATGGTTGAAGAAAGAAGTAAAAATTTTCAAAAAAAGGTAGTAGAAATTGCCTCCTCTGACGATTTTAAGGACAAAGAATTTCAGATAATTATGACAACATCTATGATTGCAGAAGAATTAAATATTCCAAAATATACAATTGGTGCTTTTTATGACAAACATAATAAGACTTTAAAATTTAATGAATGAAACTAAACAATAAATAAAATAGCAATATTTACAATAATATTAAAATGATTTATTTATAATGTCCCTAAGCTGGAACGAAATAAAAGAGCGAGCTTCCCGATTCTCAAAAGAATGGGATAATGCTTTCAATGAAGAAGCAGAAGCAAAAACTTTTTTATATGAGTTTTTCAATGTGTTTGGAATAAGTCAACGCAAGGTTGCAACCTTTGAACATAAGGTAAAAAAGCTTGACGCACACGATGGTTATATTGATTTGTTATGGAAAGGCAATTTGTTAATTGAAATGAAAAGCAAGGGCAAAAACCTTGACAAAGCATTAACACAAGCAAAAGATTATATACAAGGACTTCCACAGCACGAAATACCAAAGTATATACTTGTTTCAGACTTTGATGTTTTCCGGCTTATAGACATTGAAGAAGAAAAAACAACAGAATTCAAATTAAAAGAACTTGTAAAGAATATTCATTTATTTGGTTTTATCGCAGGTTATCAAAAACGCACATACAAAGAAGAAGATCCTGTAAACATTGATGCTGCCATGTTAATGGGTAAGCTTCATGATAGGTTAAAAGCAATCGGATATTCCGGGCATTCTTTAGAACGTTATTTGGTAAGATTGTTATTTTGTTTATTTGCCGATGATACAAGTATTTTCGAAAAAGGAATTTTTCAGGATTATATCGAGCAAAAAACAAAAGAAGACGGAAGCGATTTAGCCTACCACATTGCAGCAATTTTTAATACTCTTAATTTACCAAAAGAAAATCGTCTTACTAATATTGATGAAAACCTTGCTGCATTTCCTTATGTAAACGGAAAATTATTTGAAGAAACATTGCCTTTTGCTTCTTTTGACTCAGGCATGAGACAAACACTGCTTGAATGTTGTTATTTAGATTGGAGCAAAATTTCTCCTGCTATTTTTGGTTCGCTTTTTCAATCTGTTATGGACGAAAAAGCAAGACGAAATTTAGGAGCACATTATACAAGCGAAAAGAACATCTTAAAACTTATTAAACCACTTTTCCTTGATGGGCTTTGGAAAGAATTTAATTCAGCAAAAGGAAACGTAAGAGAACTTAAAAAACTTCAATTAAAAATTAGCACTCTTCGTTTTCTTGACCCTGCCTGTGGTTGTGGTAACTTCTTAATTATTGCTTATCGAGAATTGCGTTTACTTGAAATGGAAATTGTTAAAAGCATTTTAGGAAGCCAACAAGTAACCGATATAGGCACTTATTTTTTAGTTGACGTTGACAAATTTTACGGAATTGAATACGAAGAATTCCCTTCTTTAATTGCCCAAGTTGCCATGTGGTTAATAGACCATCAAATGAACATGCAAGCAAGTGTTTTATTTGGTGAATATTTTGTTCGTTTACCTTTGAAAAAATCTGCAACAATTAAAAATGGAAACGCTTTGCAAATAGATTGGCAAAGTCTTATAGAACCATTATCTTGGGAAAAGGAAGAACCGAAATATCATTTCATTTTAGGTAATCCTCCTTTTATTGGTAAGCATTTACAAAACGAAAGTCAAAAGAAAGATTTGGAATTAATCTTTGCTGGTGTTAACGGTTCGGGAGTTTTGGATTATGTTACAGCTTGGTATATAAAAGCAGCACAATATCTGAAAACATATAACTCTGAAAAAAAAGAAATAAAATGTGCTTTTGTTTCTACAAATTCTATTGTACAGGGCGAACAAGTTGGTGTGCTTTGGAATGAAATGTTTAACAAATATCAAATAAAAATACATTTTGCACATCGAACGTTTCGTTGGAATAATGAAGCAAAAGGAAATGCCGCTGTTCATGTTGTAATTGTTGGTTTTTCAAATTTCGACACGTCCGAAAAATTAATATATGAATATGAAGATATAAAAGGTGAACCACACGAATTAAGAGCAAAAAATATTAATCCTTATTTAGTTGAAGGAAAAGACTTTTTTATAGGTTCACGAAAGAAAGCAATTTGCAATGTTCCAGAAATGGTAAAAGGAAGCCAACCTACTGATGGCGGTAATTTACTATTATCAAATGAAGAAAAAGAGACTCTTATAAAAACTTCTATGCATGCAGAAAAATACATTTTTCGCTTTGTTAGTGCAAAAGAATTTCTTCATAATGAACAACGTTGGTGTTTATGGTTGGTTGATATTAAACCTGATGAAATAAAGAAAATTCCTGAAATTCTTCATAGAATTGATGAAGTAAGAAAAATGAGACTTCTAAGTACAAAACAGGCAACTATAAAATGGGCTGATTTTCCAACATTATTTACTGAGAATAGACAACCTACATCAGATTATATTTTAATTCCACGCCATTCATCTGAAAATAGAAAATATATTCCTTTTGGTTTTTTTGATAAAACATTTATTGTTGCTGATAGTTGTAATTCAATTCCAAATGCCAACACTTATCATTTTGGTATTGTTTCCTCACTTATGCATATGACATGGATTAAACATGTTTGTGGTAGGATTAAAAGTGATTTAAGATATTCAAATGATATAGTTTATAACAATTATCCTTGGCCTGAAAATCCGACAGAAAAACAAATTGCACAAATTGAAAAGGCAGCACAAAAAGTTTTAGATGAAAGATTAGAATTTCCAGAAAGCAGTTTAGCTGATTTATACGATCCATTAACCATGCCCCCAGCATTAGTAAAAGCACATCAGGAATTAGACAAAGCCGTAGATTTATGTTACCGTGCTCAACCTTTCATTAACGAAACAAAACGAATTGAATTTTTGTTTGAGCTTTATGATAGATATACGTCTGGTTTATTTGTTATAGAGAAAGGTGTTAAAAAAACAAAAGACAATAAAGGGATATTTTAACTTGATGAACAAAAAAGAAAAAATAGAGTTTATTCTAAATTCGCTAAAATATGGGAATCAATATAAATTGAAAAATATAGATGGTTCTTGGTCACACAAATTATTTGTATCAAATCTAGAAAAAATAATATACGATTTTGAAAAGCTTGGAATTAATGACAAAAACCTTTTTCTTATAAGTAATTCTAAATTTTGTAAATATATTTATCAGAAAGTAGATAAAGATTTTGCAATTAAAAACACAGAAAATATACCTTATCGAATCCGCATAATAACAGGTAGAATTATGCAATCATATGGCTTATTAGATGGTTGTAATGCGCAGAGATTAAATAATACTGTAAGAGATTATATAAAGCCTCGTAAAAAAATAAAGGAAATCAAAAAAACATAAAAATAATTAGCAGAATATGTGATATTTAATTGTATTGATATAGTGTAATACCATATATTGTGTTAATAAGTTGGTAAATAGAAAATTTACACCACCCAAAAAACGACTTTTTATGTTTATACCTTTACTTTAAATATTAAAAATAAAAATAAAAAAGGTTGCCCTAACAACCTTTAACTGGATAGTTTAATTGAATAAAACATTTTGGATGGCAGCTAATGCCTATTAATACCAAAAAGATGCAGGTTTGAATCCTGTCCCAGTGCCCGTTTAAAGAGAGCTAGTTAATCACTAGCTTTCTTTATTATTATCAAAGATAAAACAATTTATATAGAATTATTCGAAATATACATTATTTGTATTTATTCTAAATTACACACAAGCATATCCATGTAAAAGACAAGTTTGTTTAATTTCAAAAAAATGTTGCAAAAGTAGCTGTTCGTTTCTTAAGTGATACTTTGATTATATTTATGAATTCAAAGTTTGATGGTAGTTTTGTTCTCCATAAGGTATACCTGTTCTAATTCCATATTCAGATAGAAACAATAAGTACAGTCTGGAGACAGTGAATTGACAATTAACTTTGGGCTTCATTTCTTTTTGACAATTATATGGTCAATTTACAAATTCAAAAACCATTTTTTTATCTTTGACGTTTAAAGCTGATTGACAGTAATTAAAAATATGGAAAATAAATTATTCTTTTTGCATATTTATTTGATTTTATTTCCTTTAATACTTTTTGGGCAATCAGTATCGAGTAAAGAAAATAATCATCCAATAATCATCTCAATCGGAGTAATTCCAAATTCAATTTCAGCAATGTTTAAAGGCACAGTTAAAGCTAATGGAGAAGAAACAATAGTTTGGTATGAAATTCCCTCTGGAGAAACTTTTCAATCTATAAATATAGGTAAAGGTAATTCCGAAATAGCTTTAATGCCATATACTATAACAGGACTTAAGCCCAATACTACGTACAAATTTAGAATTAGTGCAAGTAACCCTGGTAGTGATACAATTTCAAGTGACTGGTTAAAATTTACTACTTCCCAAGCAATTTTAGGTCCTAATGTTTATACATTGGTTGGCACTTCACACTTTGATATATCTGGCAATGTAAATATTTCTTTCATGGGTGTATTAGTGCCTAATGGCGAGAAGTCCACAACTATGTTTGAGTATTCAACTAATCAAATGGATTTACCTGACGGACTCGAAGGTCATGGAACTAGAGTAATACCCCAGTCTGTTCAATCAGAGAAGGGTGGTTCAAGTTATTTTTACTATACAATGCAAACATCTTCTATTAGGGAAGGGGTCACCTATTTTTTCAGAGCTGTTGCAGTTGATATCAACGGATCTCAATATGGAAGTGTTTTTCCAATAAAGATAACGCCACAAACTTATAAGTATGATTATTTTCCTAAAGAAATTGTAAAAAGTAAGGAAGGGAATCTTCTAATTGGAATAGGTTATTTTGATAGTAATGATATAGATAAAACAGTATTAATTTTTAAACAAAAACAAATAATAACTGAAGGATTATATGGCTGGAATTGTAGTTTTGATATTCCATTAACAATTCAAGAAAAAAATATAGTTGATATTAGAGCGAACGGTAATCAACAAAAAGATAGTGTATGGTATGTAAACGAAAATTCAAGTAATTTAAGTAAGTACTTTTCTGTAAAAGATACGCTTAATATATTTTTAAATCGTTTAATTTATAATAATCCAGTAACACTCACAGGAATTGAATATGCTGGACCTATTACTTTTGTAAGAAAATCAGTTACAAGCAATGATAGCAAAGATTATTCCTCAGATAGCCTAAAGGAGGTACAAATTAAAAAGGGATTATTAGAAAAAGGGATTTATCCATCGCAAAATGCAATAG
The DNA here is from genome assembly GCA_016218155.1 of Bacteroidia bacterium. Classification (NCBI taxonomy): domain Bacteria; kingdom Pseudomonadati; phylum Bacteroidota; class Bacteroidia; species Bacteroidia bacterium. The sequence continues at coordinate 109,785 of JACREQ010000038.1, read as the reverse complement.
AATCTTTTTATATATTGAATCCAGAGTTGAAAAATGTTGAGAATTTATCTAAAATTAAAAATATTAAGTACCCTTATATACCTTCTAAAAGAAAGGTAAATAAAAAATATAAAAAAGCACTTAAAGTATATCAAGAACAAATTAATAATAAAATCGAAGGTTCTATTGATAATTATTTTAAATCAAATGAAATTTATTACGCAAGCAATATTGCAGTTACTCCAGAATATTACATAAATTCTAACAATATTAATTTTACAGTATCAACTCAAACGATTACTATTCCTCTATATATCTGTGCTAAAACAACGAAAAATCCTAGAATAGAAATAAAAGGAAAAAAGATTATTTATTCTAAAATGGGATATTTTTATGATACAAATAAACATAAAGAACATAATGAAAGTACATCATCCGTATTGATATTAGAGCCATATATTTATAAAATATATCTCAGAGATTACGAAACTAATAAAAGAATCTCTTGTTATAAAGATGCGGATTTAAGTACTAAGGAAAGAATGGAAGAATTTCAATTTTATAAAGAAAAAGGATATGATGCCATCCCTTTTGAAATCTTTTTAGATGAACAATGCAAATAAGGCTAAATAATATAGACTTTAAAAATATTACGTTAAAACAATTGCGTAACATAATTACATGGCTTATATTTTCACTAACCATTGCTTTATTATCTGAAAATTACACTGAGGTTGATATAAGTTCTTTTTTAGTAATAATTATTTTAATTTGTTCATTTATTTTAATATTATTATGGTCGTTGTTATTTAGAGGAGGAAAATGGGATGCAAGGAGAAAAATAAAATGGAAAAGGTTTTGTTATGTTTTAGCATTATCAACAATGATTTCTGGGGCTTCTTTTTATACTTATTTTAGGCAACACAGTTTTTTTTATGAACCAATTAAAAAATATATTATTATTGGTAATGAGTATACTCCAGATGCAAAAAAATTTATTATTATAAATAAAATGCAACAAGATCAGCCTTTATTTACATTTAAATTATATGCCTCCTATGGTAATAATAAAGATATTTGGGTTGATATTGATTTTTATGAAAGAATTATTTTTTTGTTATTTATATTTTTTTATGTAATGGCTTTACTTTCTATTATTTCTATAATTGAACTTAGAATGAAATATAAAGAAAAGTAATTAAAGATAACACAATTTTATTCTTTTAAAATAGCTTATTGAAACAAGTTAACACAGTTTTATTTTTAAGGTTTATCCAAAAACTCATAAATCATTTCTACTTGCCATGCAAGTAATGGTCTTCTTTTAACTAATTTCAGTTGCTTTTCAATTGGTTTAATCCATTTACGAAAAGTATTATGGCAAATACCGTATTCATCTTCTATTTGCTTTTGAGTTTTTACTGCTTTTGACATAAAATATTTTCTTTTATTTCAAATATACGGTGCTTTGTTAAGTTTATTTCAAATGCCGTTTCTTATGTCTGAATTTTCAAATATTTGCACTTTATTCTAAGAATTAAAATAAAAAAAGCCCTGGTTTTTCAGGGCTTTAAATTTAATTTAAACATATATTTTGAATAAAACCGGAAAGTGGATTTTTGGTAAATTTATCTTTGATTTTTTCCATATCCTGACCTACTTTTTTGTCAAGTAACTTTGCATAATGTTGTGTCATTTTGATTGAGCTATGTCCTAACATTTTTGAAACACTCTCTATTGGTATATCATTATTTAAGGTTACAGTTGTGGCAAATGTATAACGTGCAATATGTGATGTAAGCTTTTTTTGAATTCCACAGATAATAGAAATTTCATTCAAATACCCATTCATTTTCTGGTTAGAATAAACAGGTAAAAGTTTGTTGTTTAATTGGCAATAAGGATTTGACTTGTATTTTTCAATTATCATTTGTGGAATTAAATGTAAGGGAATATGGCTTGCGATTTTAGTTTTCTTTCTTTTTGTGTGAATCCAGAATTTCCCTTTTTCGTCTGTAACAATGTTCTCTAATGTTAACTCTTTTAAGTCAGAATATGCAAGACCAGTAAAACATCCAAAAATAAAAACGTCTTTTACTTGTTCAAGTCTGGCAATCGAAAAGTTTTTATTAATTAATTGAAATAACTCATCTTCGTTTAAGAATTCTTTATCTACATTTTTTGCTTTTAGTTTTATATTTATAAAAGGGTCTTTCTTTATCCATCCGTTATTTACTGCATTATTGATTATTTTTTTTAAGTTTTTGATATATTTAATGGCAGTATTATGACTGCAATTATTGTCAATTTTAAGATACAATTCGAATCCGGCAATAAACTCATGTGTTATGCTATTCAATAACAAATCATCTTTTCTATATTTAATTTTGATATATTTTTTCAAGTGATTAAGACAAGCAATATATCTTTTACATGTTTCTTTAGAATATTCGTCGCTTTTTTCGGCTAATAACTGAATTGTCTGATTATGTTCACTAAAAATTGCAACAACTTTTTTTTCTTCGTGATTAATTCCTAAGAAAGATTCTTTTATTGTCGTTGCGGTAATTTCCCTGCTATTTTCTTTTAGAATCCTTACTTGGTCAATTAACTTACTCCGAATTTCAAAAAGTTTATCGTTAAGTTCTTTTGCTTCTTTTGTTTTAACGAATGCTGCGTTTTTCTCAACACTCCATTTTTCAGGTAAAATACTTTTTAAAGTGGCTAATTCATCGGTGGTTCCATTTACTGAGATTTTCACATAAATGGGTACTTCGCCATTTTTTAAGGGTTTTGTTCTTTTTACATAGAACGATAATCCTACTCGATTTCTTGTTTCCATTTTTCACAGTTTTTAATGATTAAAATTAAGCCAGAAAGCTCTTAAAGAAAAATGAAAATGTTTGAAAATCATGGAATAAGCACCGGATTAGCTGGACTAAACCAGAATTTTTTAGTCCAGCTAAATAACCAGCTAAATCAGGTCATTTCTTTCAAAAATACCGCAGAAATGGAAAAAGAAAAAGCCTTAAAACGGTTGGTTTTAAGGCTTTTTCCAAAATTTGCACTGATAGATGTTGTCCCGCAGGGACTCGAACCCCGACAAACAGATCCAGAGACTGTTGTGCTACCATTACACAACGGGACAATAAAAGAGTGTTGTCCGACCAGGATTCGAACCTGAACTAGCAGAATCAAAATCTGCGGTGCTACCGTTACACCATCGAACAATTTTTATAAAAGAACCTTAAAATCGGAGTGCAAAGTTATAAATTTTTGAAAAGTATAATAAAATATTTTTGATTTTTTAAGTAAAATTTAAATTCTTCACCGGAAAATTATCTTAATTTCGTGCCTCTAAACGAGTAATGAATAATTAAAAACCTCAATATCATATTTATGAGATTTAAGCTTTGGAACAACATTGGTGGCTGGATAGCATTTATTATTTCAGCTGTCGTTTATTTAATGACAATTGAGCCTACGGCCAGTTTTTGGGATTGTGGAGAATTTATTGCCACAGCATTTAAACTTGAAGTAGGACATCCCCCTGGAGCTCCGTTCTTTATGCTTACCGCAAGATTCTTTTCACTATTTGCTTCTGATAATACTCAGGTAGCAATGATGGTTAATGCAATGTCGGGAATTTTTAGTGCCTTAACAATATTATTCCTGTTTTGGACAATTACTTATTTTGCAAAGAAAATGTTGGTTAAAGAGGGTGAAATGACTGCCGGACAACTTGTAGCAACTATTGGTAGTGGATTGGTAGGTGCTTTAGCTTATACCTTTTCTGATACTTTTTGGTTTTCGGCTGTAGAAGGTGAAGTTTATGCTTCTTCTTCATTGTTTACTGCCCTTGTTTTCTGGCTCATAACAAAGTGGGATGCTGTTGCCGATCAAAAGTTTTCCTCAAGATGGATAGTACTTATTGCATTCTTCATGGGAATTTCTATCGGAGTCCACTTATTAAACTTACTTGCAATTCCAGCAATTGTATTTTTGATTTATTTCCGCAAGTTTAAAGTTACCAAAAAGGGCATTCTATACTCTGCATTAATTTCTGTGGTTTCATTAGCTGCAATTATGTATGGAATTATTCAGGGTGTATTTAAAGTTGCATCATGGTTCGAACTAGGTTTTGTTAATGGAATGGGGCTTGGTTTTAACTCAGGTCTTTTGTTTTATGTTGGATTACTTGTGGTTTTAATTGCTGCCGGTATTTATGTTACAACAAAAGAAGTTCCTAATTTCGTTAAGGCAACTGTAATTTCTTTATTACTATCCTTATCCGGAATTCCGCTTATGATTAATTCTATAGCGTTTTTTATTTTGTTTCTAATTGGTAGCTGGTTTGCAGTATTTTATATTAAAAAATTAAAATCAATTTTAAACACCTTGGTGTTATGTATAGCAATGATCTTGCTGGGATATTCAACTTTTGCAATTATTTTAATAAGATCAAATGTTGATACTCCGCTTGACGAAAATAATCCCGAGAATGTTTTTTCACTTATTTCTTATCTTAATCGTGAACAGTATGGCGATCGTCCTTTATTTTACGGACAAACATTTGTTGCTCAGTTAAACAAATCGGAGCCTTATAAAATTGGTGACCCTGTATATATTCAAAAAACTAAAGACGGTAAGGATTTTTATGAGGAAATTGATCATAAAGAATCTCCAAATTATGACAGCCAGTTTTGTATGGTTTTTCCGCGTATGTATAGTCCCGATCCTAATCATGTGAGCGCATATAAAACATGGTGTAATTTTGAGGGAACTCCCATTAACTATGTTATTGATGAAAATGGTTCACCACAAGATGGATCTGTGCAAAAAATATATAAACCAACTTTTGCAGAAAACATTAAATTCTTTTTTAAGTATCAGGTAGGTTTTATGTATTTCAGGTATTTTATGTGGAATTTTGCAGGTCGTCAGAACGATATTCAGGGACACGGTAGTATTATAAACGGAAACTGGGTTTCTGGAATTCCATTTCTTGACGAAGCCAGACTTGGACCTCAGGACAATTTACCAGAGCCATTAGCAAACAATAAAGCAAAGAACATGTATTTTATGTTACCATTTCTTTTAGGTCTAATTGGAATGTATTTTCATTTTGTTAAGGAATCTAAGGGATTTGTTTTGGTAGCATTGTTATTTTTCTTTACAGGTCTTGCAATTGTAATTTATTTGAATCAGACGCCTTATCAGCCACGTGAGAGGGATTATGCTTATGCAGGATCTTTTTATGCTTTTACAATCTGGATTGGATTGGGTGTTGCAGCTTTATACCAGCTGTTAAGTAAAAAAATGCCGGCAGTATTAACTGCAGGAGCCGTTACAGCAGTTTGTTTGGTTGCAGTTCCAGGCATTATGGCAAAAGAAAACTGGGATGATCATGATCGTTCTAACTGTTATTCGGCACGAGATTTTGCTAAGAATTATCTCGAGTCGTGTGAGCCTAATGCAATATTGTTTACAAACGGTGATAACGACACTTTCCCGCTTTGGTACGCTCAGGAAGTTGAGGGTGTAAGAACAGATGTGCGTGTTGTTAATTTAAGTCTTTTAAATACCGATTGGTATATTGAGCAAATGAAACGCAAAGCATATGACTCAGAGCCATTGCCAATCTCATTTACTTATGATCAGATTGCCGGAGAAAGAAGAGTTTATGCGCCAGTTATTGAACAAATAAAAAATCCTGTTGATATTGGAAAAGTCATAGAGTTTGTTAAAAGCGATTTACAGGAAGCGAAAGTTCCTTTATCACAAACCGAAATGATAAATTTTATTCCAACCAGACAGTTAAGCTTGAAGGTTGATTCTTTAAAGGTAATTAACAACAAAACCATCAAACCTTCAATGGCACCAATGATGGTTCCTGTAATTAACTGGAATATTACTAAAAATTATTTGTATAAATCAGAATTAGCAATTCTTGATATTTTAGCAAATAATAAATGGGACAGACCGGTTAATTTTGCTATTACGGTTGGTGGCGACAGTTATATGAACCTTGATGATTATTTCCGTTTGGATGGATTAGCTTACAGACTAACTCCTGTTAAGGCTAACAACAAAGACGGGCAAACTGGTTGGATTGATACCGATATACTATATGATAATTTAATGAACAAGTTTACCTGGGGTGGTATAAACCGTAAAGATGTTTACTTAAATGAAAACAACTTACGAATGACAATGAACTTCAGAAATAATTTTGCTCGATTGGCTTCCTCTTTACTTGATGAAGGTAAACGCGATTCTGCAATTAAAGTATTAGACAAATGTATGGAAGTTATGCCAGGTGAAACTGTACCATATAATGTGTTTGTGCTAGGTGTTGCGGAAGCATATTATCGCGCAGGCGAAATAGCAAAAGCAACTGCAATACTCGAAAAAATGACAAAAATGACTGAAAGTGAGTTAGATTATTATTTGTCACTTGATAAAAAATATACCGAAATGGTTGCAAATGAAACCAAAAGAGCAATGTCTATAATGCAGGAATTACAAAGACTTACAAAGACATTTAATCAATTAGAAATGTCTAAAAAGATTGAAGATAAATTTAAAATCTATTACGAAAAATTTGTAACTTTATTTCCGCAGCAACAATAAAAACTGTTTAGACTTTTGTTAGAGATGAAGTCGATAAACGAGAAACAAATTTTTTTAACTTTTGACGACGGACCAACACCCGAGATTACAACTCGGGTGTTGTCGTTGTTAAAAGAATTTAATGCTAAGGCAACATTCTTTTGTCTAGGAAAAAATGTTGAAGCCTTTCCTGAAATTTATTCAGATATATTAAAACAGGGGCATTCAGTAGGGAATCATTCCTATTCTCATAGAAACGGGTGGAAAAGTTCGAACAAGATTTACAAAGACGATGTAAAAAAAGCAGCACATTTTGTTAAATCTAAGTTGTTTCGTCCACCTTATGGTAAAATATCGCCACTACAATGGCTTGCAATCAGAAAAGAGTATAAAATAGTTGCATGGACATGTTTAAGTAAGGATTACGAAGTAAAAGAATCTGCAAAGAAAATTTTAAACAGAATTATTAAAGCCACACGACCTGGTGCAGTTCTGGTTTTTCATGATAGTAAAAAAGCCTGGAATAATCTTGAAAAAGTGCTTCCAAAATATTTAGAATATTTACAATCAGAACAGTATCAGTGTTTGCCAATAACAGCTTAAGAAGCTCATATTAAAGCCGAGGTATTATTCTTTAATGTTAGAAACTTAGTGTTGCGTAAGTTCTTGATCGCTTTGCACTACCCAGAGTAAATTTAAGGCATTATAAACGAAATTTCGTCCATCCATAAAGTACTTCCATCTTGTCCTGTACACTGTGTTAAGCTTTGAAGATTTAATCCTGCACTTGAAATAATAATTAATGATAATGAGTCAGGTGTTTCAGAAATATGTGCCGGATAATAATAAATAGGAAGCTCTATTTTAGTATAAGTTGTTATGGCCGCGGTATAGGTTTGTCTCACATAACCGATAGTATCGCGTTTGCCAGTGCCGGAATTATACTTCGACAGTAAAATCAGTACAAGTGCAGAGTCACCATTTACAGGCTGGTATTTATAATAACCCTGAAATTTTACTGGTTTAAAGGTATATGGTTTGCCGATGTGAATAGTCTGATTGGGTATGTCAAGTCTTGTTGCACCTAACATTCCTGGCAATACAATATTTGTAGTTGGTAATGGATGAAATATTTTTGTAGTAAGTTTTGCGGCTTTTCCAGAGTACGAATCTGTAGTTTCTACAACAGTAACGGGTCCGGGACCACCAATTTCAGGAGGCATGGAACTTAATTCATTTAATGTTCTTAAAAAATCACCCCCTGGTTCAATCCATGTTGAGCCATCTGCTCCAACAGTTACCCATTGGTCGAGACAGCCGCCCGGAATATTTAACTGACATGTAATAGTGTGATTTGTTGTATCAACAGGAGTTGTCTCGGCAGGATCTTTCTTACATGCATTAACAAAAACAAGGAGCAAAGAAACTGCAATTAAACCAAGAACAAAAAATGCTTTTTTATTATTCATCAGATTATATTTTATAAACAATTTGAAGTGAGGTTACTCTGGGTGCTTCAACAGAGATAGGTCGTAATGAATATTCAGTATTTAAAAGATTATTAATTAAAAATGCAAATTTAAAATGTTTTTTAGTGTCGTAACTTATGCGGACATCATATACAAGAGTTCCTTTATCATGTTCTTGTCTGTATTGTTTGATACCAGTTTGAAAATAACCCGGACGATCAAAATTATAAAAGAATTTATCAATATTTCGCATATAGCCGTAATATTTAGCACTTCCACCTAACGTTACTTTTTTATAATTAAATTCAATATCAAATTTTGCAAGTTGTTCAAATCTGTATTTTAAAATATATCCGGTTGTATCAGATGAGGTGTGAGTGTAATCAAAAACCATAGATTGATTCGGATCTTTATAGTAAACTTCATTGGGTTCAAGGCAAACAGGTTTTGAATAAGTATAACCGCATAAAAGTCCCATCGAAAAATCTTTACTGAATTTAGCTTCACCCATTATTGAGCAATCAATTCCTAAAACGCGTGCGTCGGCAGTGTTTAAAAATTTGTAACCAAGGTTTTTGGTAAAGTCAGTATTTGTACCCCAAAGCCCTGCATTAAACTCAACATAGTTTTTATACTCTTGCCTGAAGCCACAGATATCAATAAAACCTTCAAATTTTGATATTTTAAAAAGTTGTTTTAAGCCGACTTCTGCATTCCAGCTTGTTTCCGATTTTAAATCTGGGTTTGGGTAAATACCAAAACTGCCGGAATAAGTTGAAATATATCTTTCTCCAATACTTGGAAACCGGAACCCTTGTCCGAATGAGGCTCTAACGTAAGTGATCTTTGTTGCTTTAAGATTTACTCCTGCCATAAAGATTGGTTTATTGTCCTCAAATTCTGAAAGCTTATAATACTCCCATCTTGATCCTCCTGAAACTGTAACAATATTAAAAAACTTTTTTTCTACATGAATATTTACTGCTAAATTTTCTGATGATTTAGCGCCTTCCTCTCCAAAAGTACCAGAGAAGACCTTTCCAAATGAATAGGAGTACATATTCATTATTCCTGAGTTTATTACCAGGTCTTTAAGTTTGCTGAATTTTTTAGAAAATGCGTATTCGTTATAAATAAAATACGACATAGTTGATTGGTTGTTATTTGCATCGTTATTGCTGTAGTAAAAACGGTTTCTAAATGCATGTGAGGCGCCTTTAGAGCCGAAGTATTTTACATAAGGGTCGATATAAAACTGATATTCGCTGAAATTTGTTATGGCACCGGGATATGATCTGAACATATTTGTGTCAGCATCCATCCAAAAGAATGATTGTGTGTTTTTTGAATACATGCAATTGCCATTAATACCATATGTTAAATTCTCGATTTTATTTGAACGAACTCTGGTTCCAAAGTTAACCCTGAAGTTTTTTTCGTATTCTCCCTTATTGTATTCTCCTGTAGTATCTTGTGTCGGACCGCTTATATATCCAGGATTTGAAAGAAAATTTCCACCAATAACGTAATCGAAATTATTTATTCTTTTGGAGTGTAAAAAGCTTGTGCCGGAAATTACTGGGTTAAAACCTGCCCACGATTTATTATATCTTCTTGGTGGTACACTGTAAATACCACTATGCATTGTGACCTTTGTTAAGGACTTTTCTTTAGGGTAAGAGGTTCTGATATTAATTGCACCGTTTAATGCAGATGAGCCATACATAACTGATGATGCGCCTTTAATTACTTCTATTTGTTCAACGTCTTCAACGGGTAAAAAATTCCATACAGGTCTGCCGGCATCTGGACGAAGTATAGGAATTTCATCAATCAGTATCATTACCCGACTACCAAGTCCTGAGCTAAACCCACTTCCACCTCTTATTTGTGGCTCATTATCAACAATTGCAACACCCGGAACAGATTCAACAGCCCTGTCTATGGTTAAAATATTTTTATTTTCTAGTGAACTTGGTTTAATGATTTCAATAGTATTAGTTGCATCTTCAAGTTTCTGTTCATATTTTGATGCCGAAACCACAACAAGATTTAACTCTTGAACAGATGGTTTCATTACAATATTTAAAGTTACAGTATTATATGTTTTTATACTTACCGACATTAAATATTTTTCGTATCCAATGGATGAAAACACTAAATTATAATCGCCGGGATTTAGTTCTAAAATAAAATCACCATTAAGGTCGGTTAATGTACCTTTCTTCTGATCTTTTACTTCAATATTAACAAATGGAATAGGCTCATTTGAATCTTGTTCGGTTACCTTTCCTTTTACTGTGCTTTTTTGCGAAAAAGAAGAAAACGAAAACAAAGTACCATAAAGTATTATACTAATAATTAGAAAATATTTTGTGGAGTGTTTTTTCATTAATTACTTTACAGATGGTAGTTTAATGAGTTAGGTGTTTAAAATTAGTTAATAATAATTTTTTGTGAAAACTTTTTATTGCTATCTGTTGTAACAAAAATTACAAATGCTCCTTTACTGAAATTATTTAAACTGAATTTTTCTTGTGAAGCCGTTGAGCGTACTGTTTTATTATACAATAATTGTCCAGCATAATTAAATATTGAAATATCTGTTTTTGTTTCTTTTTCAAATTTTAAATCAACAATAACATCAGATGCATCTGCGTAAACATTAAAATTATTATTAAAATTAATATCCAAAACGCTTACTGAACCATAAATCAATGATAAATCGTCAACATACAATACTGAATTTGCTGTAATGTTTGCCTGAGTGAACATGTCCGAACTACTAATTACTATGTTCATACTATCCGGAGTAGATGAGTCGGAATAATTAATTTTTTGAGCAAATCTGTTATAACTATTTGTAGAACTTGCAATTAACAAAGTGTCGTGTCCAACACTAGTTGTGTGGTTTCCTTTCCAGGATTCGAAAAAGAATGTAAATTTATCGTTTCCCATAAGTGTTCCTTTGTAATATCCTACAAGTGAATCGGGGCGACCAACGAAAGGAATACCACCTTTTGCACCACCGTTTTGCGGACTGATTGTAAACCAGAAGGTTCCAAGAGTGAAAAATCCAGGGTTAACAGGAAATCCTGTCATTATTTGTTTGGAAGTTGTTTTAATGCAATAAGTTCCACTATGCTGGTTGGTATTGTCCTGAGTAGTTGTAACAACATTAACAGGAAAACCCAAATAAGTGGTATGAATGTTTGAACCATCCCAACCGGTTGCTTTTTCGGTACTTTCCCAAACTTCAAAACCTGCATTTGAAATTTGTTGGGCAAATAAAGTGGTTTGAGTAAATGCAAATAAGCCAAAAATTAAAAAAGTAAATTTTTTCATAGTTAAGTTTTTAAAAGGCAAAATTAAGAAAATTCGAGTTTTACTGCAAAATCATTTTAAAAAGGTAATGCGAAGAAATATAGCTAGTTGTAAAATGATTAAAAACAGAAGTCACAAAAGGAGTGTTTTGAAGTCAATTATCAATAAGTATTTATTTGTATTTTTGATATTTTAAAATAAGTTGGTTTCAAAATACATCTATACTGCTTTTGGCTTAATCTTTTCTTCAGAAATAGAGATACCTGAATTTCTAGAAGCTACAGGAGAAATTCAAGCAACAATTTCTTTAGGTGAGATTCCAAAAAGTATTTCTGGCAGCACTTATGATGGCTTTAGATTTCAAATATCAGCAAACGAGTTTATTATAAGATTTAAGCCTTGGGCATCATTTTATGTTTGTAATGGTGATAAAATTATTGTTCAGCCCGAAACAGATGCAGATGCGAGAGATGTAAGAGTATATTTGTTTAGCTCTGTAATAGCAATACTTTTACATCAAAGAGGATGGCTACCTATACATTCAAGCGGAATTGTTGTTGATAATAAAGCGATTTTGTTTACTGCAAATTCCGGAATTGGAAAATCAACAATTGCACTAGCTTTAAATAAAAAATTCGGATATCCTTTAATTGCAGATGATATTGCTGTAATTTCAGAGAAAGATAGGACCCCAATAGTTTATTCAACTTTTCCCTCTTCAAAATTATGGAAGGATAGTGTTGAAATGCTTGGTATTTCAAGTGATGGATTAGAATTTATAAGAAATGACGTGTTTAAATATCGTTACGATAACAGAGCAGAATTTATTAATGGAATTTTTGTGCCGGGAGTAATTTTTATTTTGGAAAATACCGATAAAGACATTGTTGAACTGACGGAAATAAAAGGCATAGAAAAATTTAATGCACTAAGAATTCATATTTTTAGGTTAGGTATGGTTGGTGATTTATATTCAGGTAATCATTTTAAAATAATAACATTATTGCTTAATTCTGCAAGGTGTTATAAGATTTTAAAACCTAAAAACATTAATTGTATTGATCAGTTATGCTCAGTTGTTCAAAATATTTTAAAGAAATGAAAAAGAATATAGTTTGGCTTGCATCTTATCCAAAGTCGGGAAATACCTGGTGTAGAGTGTTTTTGTCAAATTATTTGAGTAAAACAAATGTGCCTGTTGATATCAATAAATTAGATATCGGTACGATTTTTAGTAGTCGTAATGTAATTGAAGAGAATACAGGTTTTGATATTTCTGAATTAACAGCAAATGAATGTGATGAGCTAAGAAGTTTTGCTTTTTCAAAATGGGCTGAAAATCAAGACGAGAATGCTTTTTTAAAAACACACGATGCGTATACGCCATTAATTTCGGGAGAAAATATGTTTCCGGTTAATGCAACAAAATCCGCAATTTATATTGTTCGCAATCCATTAGATGTTGCAGTTTCGTTTGCAAATCATATGGCAACTACAGTAGAAAAAACAGTAGAAAAAATGTGTGAGCAGGATTTTTGTTTAGCTGCAAGTACAAAAAAATATAACCAGCAGGTTCGGCAACGATTGCTTACATGGAGTGGTCATGTTAAAAGCTGGACAGAACAAAACCATTTTCCTGTATTAGTTATATGTTACGAAGATATATTGCAAAACCCGGTAGCTGAATTTAAAAAAATTCTTAATTTTTTGAGTATTCCTTATAATGATGAAAAGTTTTTAAATGCAATTGCTTTTAGTAGTTTTGATAATATAAAAAAAGCAGAAAAGGAAAATGGTTTTAAAGAAAAGCCAGCAAAATGTAATACCTTTTTTAATATTGGTAAAAGTGGTTATTATAAAAACATGTTATCGCAAGAATCCATTCAAAGAATTGTAAATGAGCATTCTTTAATTATGAAGAAATATAATTATCTTTCTGATTCAGGTGAAATTTTAATTTGATTATGGTAAACGAAAATATAAAATACATTAGAAAAAAAGAGTTGCTTTCTAGCAGGATGGATAACGAGATTGTAATGATGCATCCCGAGAGTGGTAAATATTTTGCACTCAATCCGGTAGCAGCCAGAATCTGGGAATTAATGGAAACAGAGCATAGCATTATTGAGCTGGTTGATAAGTTGCAAAGAGAATTTGATGTCGATTCTGAAACTTGCAAGAATGAAGTTACTGTGTTTATTGAAAATGTTTTGGAAAAGAAGCTTATTGATGTAAGCAAATGAGATTAGCTTTTCACAAGTTTTTTACTGTTTCCTCAAAAGAGAGAGCTCTTTTTTTTGAAGCATGGACTTTTTCTTTTTTTGCACGATTAAAACTAATTTTTACTCCATTCAGTATTTATTCCAAGCGTCTGGGAAAGCATAATTATTTGCCCAAAGAATCATCTGATTTTGATATTGTATTGGTGACAAAAATTAAGCAGGCAATAAAACGTGCAGTTGCTTATTCTATCTGGAGAAATAAGTGTTTAGAACAATCAGTAACTGCAAAAAAGATGCTTAAAAAACGAGGAATTTCTTCAACTATATATTTTGGTGTTAGAAAAACAAATAATAAACTTGAAGCTCATGCATGGGTAAAAATAGGTGAAACATTTGTAGTTGGCGAAAGAAACCACGAAACATATACTGTGGTTGCATATTACTCGTAAACCGGACCTAATTGTTCTAATGTAATATAAGCTTATTCTAAGCTTTTACTTGCAACATTAAGGATTGCCATAGTTAGCCGGCTTGTACAAACCAACTTTCCCATATCATTTACAATGTCAATTCTCCAAACATGAGTTTTTTTTCCAAGGTGAATGGGTTTTGCTTCGGCATAAATATAACCGCTTTTTACGGGTCGAAGGTGGCTGGCATTAATATCTAATCCTACGCAGAAATATTTATCTTTATCTACAATCATATTAGATGCAATACTTCCAAGTGTTTCGGCTAAAGCAGCCGAAGCACCACCATGTAAAATTCCCATTGATTGTTTGGTTTTATTGTTAACCTCCATTCTGCATTTTAAAGAATCGTCAGTAATTTCGGTTAATTCAATGCCAATGGTTTCTGCAAGAGTATTTTTAATCTGGTGCTGAAGGTCTTTTATCAAAAAGGGTTTATTCCAAATACTCATTGTTTTAATTAATTAAAAGCTTAAACCCTTTTCCGTGCACGTTAATAATTTCAATTGATTCGTCGTCTTTTAAATGTTTACGGAGCTTTGTGATATATACATCCATACTTCTTGCATTAAAATATGTATCGTCGAGCCAGATTTTTTTGAGAGCATAATTACGGTCAAGAACACCATTGGTATGCTGACAAAGTAAAAGCAATAAATCAGCTTCTTTTGTTGTTAATTTAATAGATTTGTTACCTAGCTGTAAAGTTTGTTTATTCGATTCGAATAAATATTTTCCAAGTTGAAATGCTGTTTGATCTTGGTTGACTGTGCCCTTTGTTCTGCGAAGTACAGCTTCAATACGGAATAATAATTCTTCCATGCTGAACGGTTTTGTTATATAATCATCAGCCCCGATTTTAAATCCCTCAACCACATCTTCTTTCATTGCCTTTGCTGTAAGGAAAATAATTGGAACTTCTGTATCCATAACCCTTATGTCCTGAGCCAATGTAAATCCATCTTTAATTGGCATCATAACATCGAGTATACAAATATCGTATTTGTTGTTTTTAAATCCCTTTAGTGCAACTTCACCGTTTACAAACAAATCTGTATCATAACCTTTAGCAGTCATGTATTCTTTTAAAAGATGACCTAAATTTTGGTCGTCTTCTGCAATCAGTACTTTAGCTTTAATGTCTTTCATGTGTTAATTGTTTTATGTTTATAAGGTAAAAATACTATAAATTCTGATCCTTTATTTAATTCACTTTCAACTTTTATATATCCTTTGTGGGCATCACAAATTAACTTAACATAACTTAACCCAAGTCCAAATCCTTTAACATTATGCACATTTCCAGTATGTACGCGATAGAATTTTTCAAAAATCTTTTTTTGATCTTCGTTGCTTATACCAAGTCCATTATCTTTCACAGAAATTAATATTCCATTTCTTGTGTCTTTTGTTGAAATAACTATTTTAGGATCTTTGTCGCAATATTTTAAAGCATTTTCAAGCAGATTTAAAAAAACATTTGAAAGATGAACTTCATCACCTTCTGCAAAAAATTTTGTTGCTTCAAGTTGTGTTGTTAATGTACCATTACGTTTTTCAACCTGAATTATAAAGCTATTCTGAATACTTAAAATCAAATCGTGAATATCAAGATTTTCTATTCTGAACTTAAAATTACCTTGCTCAAAAATTGCCATTTGTAAAACCTTTTCGACCTGATATCCCAATCTTTTACTTTCTTCTTCAATTATTAATGCAATATTATCATAATTTTTCAAATCTTTTCCAATGCTTTTGTCTTTAAGCATTTGTGAGGCAAGTGAAATAGTAGAAATTGGAGTTTTTAATTCGTGGGTCATGTTGTTAATAAAATCATTTTTCATTTCTGACAGTTTCTTTTGTCTTAAAATTATAACCAGTGTTAATGTATATGAGAAAATGACAATCAATGTTAAAAGTATGCTGGAAATACCCATGAACCCAATTGACTTAACAATAAAGTTATCCTTTTTTGGAAAATAAAGTAATAAATAATTCGGAGCTGAAAAAAGATCATTTGGAAAAAGTTGAGTTTTATAAATATCAGATATGCCATTTTTAAAATGATTAGTAGAATATGCAGTTTTGTCGTCGCTGTTTTTTACAGCAAACTCATAGGGAAGTTTTACGTTTACATTTTTAAGTTCGGATTCAATAATTGCATTAAGTATTCCTTTTTCAATTCTTTTAGATACATCCTCATTGTAATCCAAAAGTTTGTTTACAATTTTTTCTACAAAAAGGGTTTTGTTGGTAAGCTTGCTTTGTAGTTCTTTTCCTATATCAATTTGTGAAACGGTTTTGCAAAATGTTTCTGGTTTGCATTTTGAAATAACCTTATTAAATAAAACAGAGTCACCATTTAAAATGGTAATTTTTGTGTTAGAATGAAGGTTGTTATTTTGGTTATAAAGAACAGATTGTTTTGAAACAGCAATTCGATTTTTTGCAGAGTCAATTAATACAGCATTGGGATTGTTGTATCTGTATAGAGCAGGAATGTTTTTTACTCCGTTGTTTAACGAAAACATTTCGTTGTTAATTTCAACTATAGTTTCACGTTCTTCAGCTCGTTTACAAATTTCTGATAATGCCTGAGTTACCTGTAAGTTAAAGTGATCTTCTTTTACTTTATATGCACTATTTAACCAATAGCCTTGCAGAATGATTAATCCAACAAGTGCAAAAGTCATAATAACAATTAATATCCAGATTTGTCGCCTTGGCATGAATACAAAGATAAATGTATATAACAACCATACGAAAAAGATTAACACTCTTTAACATCGATTAAAATTCATTAACCGAATTCAGTTGTAAATTTGTAATGTTGATAATGTGAAGTAGGGTTTTCTTTAGGTTATGTTTTAGGTTAAGGGAAAGAAGTGCAAAGCACTTCTTTCTTTTTTTTAGCCTTAATTAAATCCAAAGCTGTTGTAAAATTTCCTGAAAGATCTCTTTTTCTTTTTTTTGTTTAATCTCTACGCGCGAGACGGCTAAGAATATAGGCGATTTAATATTATTAATAATTTCTTTTACATTAATAGTTTCTATTGTTCCGGAAATAATTAAAAAGTAATCTATATTTTTGTAAAATTCAATTAATGGACCAGTGCTACTGGAAATTGATAACAGAGAATACATCATACCCGTATCGTCTGTTCTAAAAGAAAATGCGTCGAATAATTTTACATTACCGTTAATTATTAATTCAATTTGCTTTGTTAAACTAAGATTTGTGTTAAGTAAATTATTTAATTCATTTGATACAACAAACCCTTTTTCGCTTGATATAATGCCAAAAACAGTGAATGGAATGGAATAATTTACTATTAGTTTATGTGATTTTTTCTTTGCCATTTAAAGCTGAATAATTAGCAACTAATATAATAATATTTTTAAGATTTATTGCTTTAAATTTAACATTAATTGTTTAGTCCTAACAAATTATAAAAATCATCTTCTTCCATTGGAAGCAAGGAATATTGTAATGTTTTTTTAATAGATGCTTTATTAAAAGACTTCCCTTTTAGAGCCTTTGCTATATTTTCAAAATTAGTAATTTGCTTGTTTTTACTGGTAAATAGTATTGTTTCTATTATGCCTTGTTTAATTGAAATTTCAGTAGAAATTAAATTGTCGCTTGTTGAGTTAGAGAATTTAAATGCGGGCGAATATCCATAATTCCATTCCCAGGTTTGATATTTAGAGATTACTAAATTATTAATATTTGTAATGTCATTGTCGGTGAAATGATATTTTTTAACGATCTCAAAGTATGTATTTATTTTACTTCTTAACAATTCTCTGAATATTTCTAAGTTGATTTTTGAAGTTAAATGATCAGAGATATTTGTAACAGTATTTCTGACAGATTTTATAGCTTTATCTTTGTATCCTGTTTTATTGTTTTCTATAGATTTTTCAAGATCTTCTATTGAAGTTGAAAACAAGAGTGTTCCATGATGAATAACCCTGTTTTTAAAAATATGAGCAGCAGTACCGGTTATTTTCTTTTCTCCAATAAAAATATTATTTCTTGAATTTAATGTTGCTGTAATTCCAAGTTCTGATAACAGATCGATAATGGGTTTAGTGTAAAAATCAAAATTTATTATTCTGTCTGTTTTTACATTTGTTATGTACGAAAAATTTAAGTTTCCTAAATCGTGGTAAACAGTACCGCCGCCTGAAATTCTTCTGATTACAGCCAGATGCTTTTCATTTACAAAGTTATTGTCAATTTCTGCAAACGTGTTCTGGTGTTTGCCAACAATTACGGAAGGTGAATTCTGCCATAACACAAAGCAATCCTGCGAAAAATTTTTAATAATATATTCTTCGCAAGCAATATTAAAATAAGGGTTTAAAGAATTATTTAAAACCTCTATCATTTATTTTTAAGTTTTGAATTTAATTTATGTCTTTGCTCATCACGTTTTGTCCGAGCGTCAAATTTTTTAATAAATTCTGCAGATAAATCAACTCCGGTTTGATTTGCAAGACAAATTAAAACCCAGAGAACGTCTGCCATTTCTTCGCCAATATTTGCTTTTTCGTTTTCTTTAAACGACTGTTCGCCATATGTGCGTGCCATTACACGTGCAAGCTCTCCCACTTCTTCGGTTAATAAAGTCATGTTAGTAAGCTCATTAAAATATCTTATGCCAATTGTGTTTATCAATTATCGGTCATTTTCTGAGCTTCTGAAATTGTTAAAGAGTTCATCATTCTTTATTTTTTGTGTCAATTATTATTGTAACCGGACCGTCATTTACTAATGAAACATCCATCATTGCACCAAAAATGCCGGTTTTAATTTCATTTTTAGTTTCAATATTAAGCTTTTTAATAAACTCATTGTAAACCGGAATTGCAATTTCGGGAGTAGCCGCTTTAATGTACGAAGGACGATTTCCTTTTTTTGTAAGGGCATGTAAGGTGAATTGGCTGACAACTAAAATTTCTCCTGAAATGTCTTTTACAGATAAGTTCATTATTCCATTACTGTCATCAAAAATTCTCAGATCTGTGATCTTTTTACAAAGCCAATCAATATCTTCATTATTATCAGAATTTTCAATTCCTACGAGTATCAAGAGACCTTGTTTTATTGAAGAATATTTTTTTTTGTTAATATTCACTGATGCCTCAGATACTCTTTGAATTACAACTTTCATTTTTACTAATCATTAATTTGAGGAAAAAATGCTTCTTTTATATGTTCAATGGATTGTAAGATGTTGTTATTGTACACAATAGAAATAATGTCAAATCTAATTTCGTTAAAATCTTTGTATTCAGTAATAAATGCTTCAGCAGCTTCAACAAGTAATTTTTGTTTTTTTATTTCGACAGCTTCGTAAGGTTTTTGAAAAAAATCATTTTTTCTTGTTTTCACTTCTACAAAAACAAGAAAAGTTTTGTCTTTGCAAATTAAATCAATCTCCTTATGTTTATGTCGCCAGTTAATTTGTAAAACATAATACCCCTTATTTTCAAGATATTGCCTGGCAATTAATTCTCCTTCCTTGCCCAATTCAATATGTGCCGAATTTTTTTTCAAAAAAAATTGTTCAAATAGGTAACATTACTGATGTTTCACCGTATAAACATAATGAATTTTTCATGTTAAAAAAAGCGGACCAATAAAAAATATTGAAT
Source organism: Bacteroidia bacterium (assembly GCA_016218155.1). NCBI lineage: Bacteria > Pseudomonadati > Bacteroidota > Bacteroidia > Bacteroidia bacterium. The sequence continues at coordinate 90,045 of JACREQ010000038.1, read as the reverse complement.
GATAAAACTTTACAACAATTTTAAATTAAAAATCGTCTTGTATTTATTTTTTGCTGTAAGTTTTTCTGCGTTTTCCCAACCAAATAAGAAAGCTGCAGAAGACCAGGCAAGGAATAATAATTTAAAAGACAAGAATTTTGAAGGGAGTATTCGGTTTGTTCAGGAAAACATAGAAGACACTCTATATTATACTTATTATGTAAAAAACAGAATGGTTCGTCTGGATGTTCACGAAAATTGTAAAAATTGTGAAATAACTGATAATTACATGATATTTGATCTTAGCAAAAGCACTATTACTGCAATTAAGCCGAGCCGTAAAATGTTTATTAATGTTCCCCCAAAACCGTATACTGAGAGTAAGGAACAAAATTATCAGATTATTAAATCAAAAAATAACAAAAAAATTCAGGGTTATAAATGTTACCAATGGAGAGTTAAGAACAAGTCGCAAAATACAGAAGTTGCATATTGGGTAGCTCAGGATAATTTTAATTTTTTCGAGGATTTTTTAAAATTGTGGAATCGTTCTGAAAAACATGCGGTATATTTTTTACAAATACCTGAAAGCGATGGGTATTTTCCAATGCAAAGTGAAGAACGTACTACTTTACGCGAACAAAAAATGACTCTTAAGGTGTTAGAGGTTTCTAAAAGAAATTTGGACCCAGATTTTTTTGCAATTCCTAAAGAATATCAGCCATACGATCATTGATTTTGAGATAGCTCAATATATTCTTTATCTATTTTAACTTTCAGATTACTTCCCAATATTAATGGTAAGTTTGGTGTAATATGTCCTGCCGATAAGCCTGTAACTATTGGAATTTTATTTTCTGTTACCTCATTAAGTATTTCTAACAACGAATATGCAAAAGGCAAATCGTTTTCTTTTATTTCTGTGAAACCACCAACAATTATTCCTTTTAAGTCGGAGAATTTATTACCAAGTTTAAAATTTTGCAAAATTCTGTCGATATGATACATGTATTCGCCAATTTCTTCAATAAAGAGAATATTCTCTTTACTTGAGAAATCGTATTTTGTGCCCCTAAGGCTATATAGAATAGATAAGTTTCCACCTATTAATTTTCCTTCAAAATTTGAGGGTTGTATGTTATTATTATTTGGAAGGCTATATTTTATTTCATCACCAAAAAGTAATTTCTTAAGACTGTTAAGTGAACTTTTTTCTTCTTTTAGTTTATCAAAGTTAATTGGCATGGGCCCGTGAACAGAGGAGATATTCAGAAAATTGTTTAAACATCCATGTATAACAGTAATATCGCTGTATCCAATAATCCATTTAGGCTGTTTGGTGAATTTAGACCAATCTAATTTTTCTAAAATTCTAATTACACCATAACCTCCTCGTGCACAAAAAACAGCTTTAATTTCAGGGTTATCAATAGCTTCCTGAAAATCTTTTAATCTTTGTTCGTCTGTTCCTGCAAAAGTAAAATGTTTGGAGTAAAAATTTTTTCCTAATACAACTTTTAGTCCCCATGAGTTTAATATTTCTATTGATGCAGATACTTGTTCCGGATTAATAAAACCGGCAGGGGCAACAATTGCAACAGAATCACCTGCGGAAAGATTATTTGGTTTTATCATTTTAGTCTGAATTTAACAATACCCCATTCATTTAAATAGCCATAGTGCCATAATATATATGTTATAACAAGTAACACTAAAAATGAAATTATAAGTATTGGTAGAAATGGTTTTTTCTTTTTTGAAAACGGATCGGTAAGGTTAAGTTTTGCATTTGTAGGTAATGAAGCAATATGGGTAAGAGTAGTTCCAAACGGAATATTAATAGTTGCTCTGGCATTAATTGCCCAACCATTAGCATCTAATATTGGTGCTAAATTTCGTTTTCTTAATTTTAGCCATGCAAGAATCATGGAAGGTCCTGAAATGGTCAGAATTATTCCAATAATAGCCAGTGGCATTTTCCACCATTCCAAACCAAAGAATCCTGTTAATACTGATACAACAACAGATCCAATAGCACCGAGTGCAAGACTAAACGCAGCAAATATTCCAACAAATTTTCCAATATCAAAAGGTGCCGGAGGTGTTGCCGGTGGCGGTGGGGTAGTTGCAGCTGGTGCAGGTGTTGAACTTTTAATGGATTCTGTTAATCCCTTTTCCACTTTTTCAGAATGTTGCTCAATATGAGTTGTTGCAACAGATGTTATTTCTTTATCTTTTTCGGCAGCAACTTTTTCGATCTGGGTATTAATAAATTTAGAAACTTTTCTGTATGGTGACCAAAAAGCCTGTCTTATACTAATTGGATTTTCAATAATTTTGATAATTGTTGCATCCCAGTCGTTTCCTTTGCGGTCATAAAAAACAGCATTTCTGCCTACTGCCATATTATCAATGTCTCCATCTGTAAGTGCTGCCAGTATGGTCATTTTTTGATTTAACGATTTAGAATAGCAATCGCAATAAATCAGGCAAATACCACTCGATGCGGCAAGTGTAAGGTGTTTACTCATATCGCTTACTTTTATACAAAGATCGCAGCAGCGTTGATCTATATATAAACTACCAGCCTGAAAAATTGCTTTTGAGTTTGGTAAATAAAAATCATAAAAAGTCACGAAATTTCTAAGCAAAGTGAATAAATCTCTGTAATATCTTACTAATCTATCTACCTGAAAGAAATAATCTGCTTCTGATTCAAGTGCTTTATCTTTGTCAATAAGTGCAATTAGATTATTTTTTGAATCATCTGCAATTATTTCCCGAATATATGCTAATCCTAATTGTTCAACAGTTGTACCTGTTTTTTCATTTTGCCACTGACTGTAATTTTCAAACTTCTTTTTAATTATTTCCCAATCAGTTTCAGTTAAGAATTCAATTTTAGGAAATATTGGTTTAATTACAATCTCCTTAAAATTGTTAAAGGCATTTTCCCATGCAGGGTTTATGCGTTTTGTTAAAGGCAGTGGTTTATTGGCTTCAATTTTCAGAAGTGGCAATGTTGCTATTTCATCAATACACGTTGTTAAGTCTTTTTTACTAAAGATTTCAAATTTTTCGTCGAGTGAATTTAAGATATTTGTTGAGCTTGAGTCAAACTCTGTTAGTCTGCAACGAATAAAGTAATCGTCAATTTTTGATTTAATGGAATTTAATACGATAAATGCATCATTTGTTTTATCGCCAAATGGCAAGTATTTCTGTAAGTCTGATTCGGCTTTTAAATACCAGTTAGAGTAATCTTCACAGTTTTGGTAAAAGTCTGTAATTTGGTCTATAGATATACCATTTTTACCATTTCTGTCAATTTTAAAACCAACTGTTGAAATGATGTTATTTATTAATTCCTTTTCTTTTGTGTTTTCTGATGAATCTTCTGTGATAATGCCGTCTCCATTAAACTTTGTGTTGGCAAATATTTTATCAGTGTCTGAAGTTTCCTCAACAGAAATTTCCTGACTATCAGGTTTTCCAATATTTATTAAAATTTGCTTAGCAGAAATTAAAAGCTTTTTTCCTTCCTCTGTATTTTCATTTATTGCCGATAAAGTCAATGTTTTATTTTCTCTTATTAAATCATCTGGATTTTTAATTACAGAAGTAATCCAATTAACTGCCTCAATAATTTCAGGAACTCTTATTCTTTGGTCTTGATCTTTGTCAATTAAATCAAGTGTTTTGCTGTCAATTTCAAGTCCGTGAGTTGGGCAACTTAATGCGGTCCAAAGTTTCTGATCCAAATGCTCAAGAGAAACAATGTCAACCCCTTTCTCAAGATTAACTCTGTTTACTCCTCCTACTCTCGAAAATTGCCATATGTGAGAACTGTTTTCGGGTTTAATTACTTTTTTTATATAATTAACCGAACCTTTTATTTTGTTTGAGCTTATCATATCTAATCTATTTGATTCTAATTCTAAAATGAATTATGTTTTGGCTTACAAAATTATGAGTTTATTTTACAAAGATATAATCAATTGATGTTTTAGTTTCTTGCTTTTTAGTTTAATCGTCTGTTTATAAAGCGAAATATTTATATTTCATATATCTTTGCGGCTACATTAATGTTTTGCAATTATCAAATGAAAAACTGGAAAAGATATACTATTACATCGGCTTTACCATATGCCAACGGACCAATTCACATAGGACATTTAGCGGGAGTTTATATTCCTGCAGATATTTATGTTCGTTATTTGCGTCAACGGGGTAAAGATGTTATTTTTATTGGCGGAAGCGACGAACATGGTGTACCGATTACAATTAAGGCTCGTCAGGAAGGTGTTACACCCAAAGATATTGTTGATCGATATCATAGCGTTATTAAGAAATCGTTTGAAGATTTTGGAATTTCTTTTGATATTTATTCAAGAACCTCTAATAAAACTCATTTCGAAACAGCATCAGATTTTTTCAAAAAATTATATGAGAAAGGAGAATTTGTCGAAAAAACTACTGAACAATATTTTGATACAGAAGCAAACCAGTTTTTAGCAGACAGATATATTACAGGAACTTGTCCTCATTGCAGCAACGAAAAGGCTTATGGTGACCAATGCGAAAAATGCGGAACCTCACTAAATGCAACTGATTTAATTAATCCTAAAAGTACAATTAGCGGAAGTAAGCCAATAAAAAAAGAAACAAGTCATTGGTTTTTACCTTTAGATAAATATGAAGCATTTTTAAGGAAATGGATACTGGAAGACCATAAAGAATGGAAAACAAATGTTTATGGTCAGTGCAAATCGTGGTTGGATATGGGCTTGCAGCCACGTGCAGTTAGTCGCGATTTGGATTGGGGAGTGCCTGTTCCTGTTGAGGGTGCTGCTGGAAAAGTTTTATATGTCTGGTTTGATGCGCCAATAGGATATATATCAGCAACAAAAGAATTAACAAAAGACTGGGAAAAATACTGGAAAGACGAAGATTCCCGATTAATTCATTTTATTGGAAAAGATAATATTGTTTTTCACTGCATAGTGTTTCCTACAATGTTAAAGGCTGAGGGGAGTTTTATATTACCTGAGAATGTTCCTGCAAACGAATTTTTAAATTTAGAAGGAGATAAAATTTCTACTTCAAGAAACTGGGCAGTGTGGTTGCACGAATATTTACAAGAATTTCCTGATAAACAAGATGTTTTGCGTTATACACTTTGTGCAAATATGCCCGAAACAAAAGACAATGATTTTACCTGGAAGGACTTTCAATTAAGAAATAACAGTGAGTTAGTTGCAATACTTGGGAATTTTGTTAACCGTGCAATGGTGCTTACTTCAAAATATTATGAGGGGAAAGTTCCTACAATAGGAAACGTAACAGACATTGAAAGAGAATTAGATAAAGCAATAATTGCTTTAAAAGCTGATATTGAAAACTCTTTAGAAAACTTTAAATTTCGTGAAGCGTTAAAAGCATTAATGGATGTTGCTAGGCTTGGTAATAAATACCTTGCTGATTCTGAGCCATGGAAAATTTATAAAACAGACCCTGAGAGAGTTTCAACAATTTTATATTACTCATTACAAATTGCAGGAGCATTGACTTCTTTGTGTGAACCATTTTTACCATTTACAACGCAAAAGTTGTGTAAAATGTTAAATGTTTCAACACAGAATTGGGAAGATGTTGGAAACGTTCATCCATTAAGCGAAGGACATTTGTTAGGAGAATCATTTTTGCTTTTTGAAAAAATAGAAGATGAAGAAATTCAGAAACAAATTGATAAGCTTTTAGCAACAAAAAAAGCAAATGATGAAAAAGCTTTGCCTGTAGTGGAAGGGAAACAAGAAGTTTCTTATGATGATTTTACTAAAATGGATATTCGTGTGGGCACAGTGTTAGAAGCCGAACGAGTTCCTAAAACACAAAAACTTTTAAAATTAAAAGTTGATACTGGCCTTGATGTTCGCACATTAATTTCTGGTATTGCAGAGTTTTATTCTCCGGAAAGCATGATTGGAAAACAAGTTTGTATTTTGGCTAATTTACAACCTAGAAATATTAAAGGCGTTGAATCAAAAGGAATGATTCTTATGGCTGAGGGACCAGATGGGACTTTAAAGCTGGTTTCTCCTGCTGAGGTAAGCCAAAATGGCGCAATTGTAAAATAGTTTCTCAGAGTCAATTCATGAAACTCTGAGTAGCTTTTTATCATGGCAACTTTGAAACTTTGTATAATAAGGAAAATATATTCTTTTGCTTCTAGACACTTCGATCCGCCGCGGCGGACGCTCAGTGTTATAAAATGATGGTTGTTTGAAGTACTTTAGGCACTTTAAGTACTTAAGTGCACTTTAAGTACTTTTTAAACCCTTACGCCAATAACACACATATCGTCAACTTGTTCGAAACCGTCTTTCATCCAGGATTCCATTTCAGATTGTATTTTCAATTTTTGTTCTTCCATCGGAAGCGGATTTAATGTCTGAAGAAATTCGCGAAATTTCTTATACATAAACTTTCTTCCTTTTTCGCCACCAAACTGGTCGGCATAACCGTCGGAGAATATGTAAAAGCAATCGCCGGCATTTAATTCAACAGAATGATTTGTAAATGGTCTTCTGTCAGCATAAGCTCCTATTGGTTGTTTGTCGGCTTTAATTTCTTCGAAAACCACAGTATCACCTTTTCTGAAAATCCAGAGTGGATTGTTAGCAGCAGCAAATTCCATATGAGCATTTCCATTTGGAAGATATTCAAGATAGCAAAGATTAATATCCATGCCATCTTTGATGTTAGATGAACCGTGTGTGACAAAGGTTTCGTCGACAAGTATATTTAATTCATCCAGAATTTTTGCTGGTTGAGTCATGCCAAATTCTTTCACTGCTCGGTTTAATCCATTAAATCCAACAATAGACACAAACGCTCCGGGAACACCGTGGCCCGTACAATCAACAGCAGCAAAAAGAATCTTTTTTTCGCCTAAAGGATGAGCCCAGTAAAAGTCACCGCTTACAATATCTTTTGGTTTATAAAAAACAAAAAATTCTCTTAAGTTTTCTGCAAGTACATCATTTGATGGTAAAATGGCTTCCTGTATGCGTTTGGCATATTTTATAGAATCCATAATATCTCTATTTTTAGCTTCAATGATATCCTTTTGTTTTAATATTTCTACATTATATTTTTCCAGTTGTTCATTGGCTTTTATCTTCATTTTAAAGCGATTAAACATCATAAATGAAAAACCTAAAAGAATTAATATTATAGCAATGCCAGAAACTATCATAATGTTTCTTGTAAGAGCTTCAATTTTACGTTCAGCTGCAATTTGTTCTTCTCTGCGTTGTGCTGCTAAAGAAGCTTCTAGTTCAGCTAATTTTTTTGACGCTTCTTCACTTTGTAATTCATGGTATATTTTGTTATGTTCATTTAAATAATAATATGCACTATCAAAAAGATTTAAATAACTATAGGTATTTGAGAGTCCCATGTTGGCATCTTTAATTTCATATTTTGCACCAATCTGAATTGCAATATCTCTTGATAAGAGATAATACTTTTTTGCACTTAAAGGATCTTTCTTGGATAAAAATAAATTTCCAATTTGTACACATGCAAGAGCGATTCCCTGGTTATCTTCTAATTCTTCTTTAATAGATTGAGCTTTCATTAATTCAATCATTGCTAAATCCGTTTCTCCATAAAAAGCGTCAACCCTTCCCAATAAATAATATCCGTCTGAAAGTATATATTGATCCTGATTTTTTTGACCAATTTCCATAGCTTTTGAAATATACTTTCTGGCTTCCGAAAAATTGTTTAAGTCAACATACACTTTTCCCATGTAAAGACTTGCATCACCGGTTCTGGTTTCGTCAGCAGTTTTTAAGGCCTGTTTAAAATATTTGAGAGCTTCCTGATAATTTTTCTGATAATATTGAATTAGTCCTATGTTATTGTTTACACGAGCCTTCCCGACATCATCGCCTGCATTTTCGAAATGTTTTAATGCGGTAAATAGAGGTTTTAATGCTTCGCCATAATTTCCCATTAATGAATAAATTTCTCCTTTTGTATTAAAAACAAAACCCAATCCCTTTTCATTTTTTTCTTTTTCGAAAATAGTTTTTGCAGAATCCATGTTTTGTAACCCCTCTTCATATTCGTCAAGATAATAATTCACATTGCCAAGATTATAGTATGCATAAGCAATTCCTATGTTGTATTTTTCTTGTTTAGCCATTTTCATGGCCTCTTTTGCATAGCTTTTTGCTTCTTCAGGATCATTATTAATTGCCTCTAAAGCTGTTTCGTTCAGAAAATCTACCTTAGCTTTTATGGTTTTAATAGTGTCGAAGCCTGCTAAATTAGGGTATTCGTTATTTTGTGCATTTGTTATTAACGCTGACAAAACAAAGAGTAAAACAGGTATAAATAGCTTAATTGTCATATTCAGATTATTAGATGTTTAAAATTATTTTAAATATTGAATAAATCAAAAAAAGAAATAAAAATATGTTGTAATGGAATTTTTGTAAATAAAAATGAATGGTTATCTATATATAAATAAGTATGTTTTGTTCTTTTTTAAGAGAAATATATTCATGAATAAAAATAGATATTTGCTTAATGACTTGTCCCGTATTAGTTTTTAATTAAACTGTGAAGTGACAACTTTTTATTTGAAAATTTATCGAAAATGTTTTAATTTTAGATATTTATATTTATATATTGCATAAATATTTATAATTAAAAGTATATAAGGTCTCTGTTTGAAAAATATAAAAATAGATGAAAAAAAAATCCAGTTTTAACAGGAGATTATTTCTTTATTTTTTAATAGTTATATTTCTTTCGGTTTTTACATTAGGATTTTTCTGGATTGAGAATAAATTAAATAACTATTACGAGGAAGTCACCGTATTAAAAAATTCGTTTTCTCAAACAAAAAAAAATGAGATTAAGAATAAAATATTCGAAATAAAAAACAATATTCAATGGTCGCAATACTTTCCTTTAAATGCCATTTCTAACACATTAAAGAGTCAAATAAATCAATTAAAATTTTCCGTTAATAAATCAGGTAGTTCTGCTTCTTTATCAGAAACGATAAATGATTCTATCTGTAATTCACAGGTTCCGATTTTTATTGTAAATGACAAGAACGACAGGTTGCATTATTATAATCCTTTTTCGAAAACAACAGTAGAAAAAATTAACGAAGTGGAGTTAAGCTTGCTTAATTATATTGAAAAGAATAAAAACGAGAAAAAAACCACTTTCTGTCATTATAAACATATCAATTCTGATGATTCAGTTTTGTGCGCTATCGGTGTTGTTAATTATACAATCTTGCCTGGATATAAAATAATTTCGATTGTAGATTCGATAAATTTTGAAAATATATTAAAATCGTACTTATTGGATTCTATAAGCAACCTTCGTTTTTCTGAAAACGAATACATTTTTATTAATACTTTTGAAGGCGAAGCACTTGTTACAAATGGAAAAGTTAACAAAAACCCGATAAATATTCTAAAATCGGGGAATAAAACATGGACCGATATTTTTAAAGTTCAACAATCTTCTAAAGGTTATTCTGATGGGGTTTTTCATACATATAAGTGGCTACTATTATCTTCTTCCGACTCTTCTCTTAAGACATCATATTTTAGTTTTATTCCCAACTGGAAATGGATTATTGGTACTGGTTTTTATGAGGATGATGTTAACCCAATTATTGAATCAAAAAGAAAAGAATTAACTCTGGAATTAAAAAAAGCAGTGTTTCAGATTATTCTGTATCTGATTATTTCTTCTTTTTTGTGTTATTTGTTATCGTTGTATTTCTCTAAACGGGTTTTAAAAAACATAGGATTATTTAATAGCTTTTTTGAAAAAGCTGCCAACGAAGATAGATTAATAGATTCTTCAAAAGTAAGTTTTAAGGAATTTGAAAAATTAGCTGATGCCGCTAATATAATGGTTGAAGAAAAGAAAAGAGCATTATATAATTATAACAAAGCAAACGAAAAGTTTTTAAAAGCTTTTAAAAATAGCCCTGATGTAATTACAATTACTTCACTTGCAGATGGAAAAATAATTGAAGTAAATGAATCTCTCTTACGAATTACGGGATATTCACCAAGTGAATTTATAAACGATTCTACCATAAATTTAAGATTATGGGCGAATGGGTCTGATAGAGCTACATTCATAGAATTGCTACAAAAAAATGGAAAAAGTTATAATCAGGAAGCTGATTTTAAATTGAAATCCGGTGAAATTAGAAATGGATTGATTTCCGGTGAAATAATTGAAATTGATAATCAGAAATGTATTCTTGCTGTAATACGTGACATTACAGAATATAAAAATATAAAAAGAGAAGTTTTGGGATTGGAAAAAAGATTTCGGGATACAATCGAAAATATCAGCCTAATCTCAGTATTACTTGATTTAAATGGAAAGATCACATTTTGTAACGATTTTTTACTCGAAAGAACCGGATATTCTCATGAAGAAGTTACTGGCAACGATTGGTTTGAGTTATTTGTTCCAGAATTTCGCTTGGATGTGAAACAAATATTTTTGAATAGTATAAAAGAGGGAAAAATCGAGTCAAGTTATGAAAATCAGATTAAAAAGAAAAACGGAGAATTACTAACTATTCAATTTAGTAACACCTTGCTTTATGATGCTTTTGGAAATATAATTGGTACTACTTCAATCGGTGAAGATATAACCGAAAGGAAAAAAATTGAGGAAGTTGAAAAACAACATTCTCAAAGCATGATTCGTGTACTTGAAAGCATTAGCGATGCTTTTATATCGCTTGACACAAATTGGTGCTATACATATATGAATAAAAAGGCAGGTGAAATATTTGGAAGGGACCCTGAAAAAATGATAGGCAAACATATCTGGACAGAATTTCCTGAAGGAGTGGGTCAGATTTTTTATCATACTTATTACAAGGCAACTGAATTACAACAGCCTCAATTTTTAGAAGAGTATTATCCGCCATATAACAAATGGTTCGAAAATAGAATTTATCCAAGTTCTGATGGATTATCTATTTTCTTTCACGACATTACTCAACGAAAAGATGCAGAGTTAGAGATTCTTAAATTAAATGATGAACTTGAAAAACGTGTAGCCGACAGAACAGCTCAGCTTTTGTCCACTAATAAGGAGCTGGAGTCATTCAGTTATTCCATCTCACACGACCTTCGCGCACCACTTAGGGCTATTTATGGATTTTCGCAAATACTTTCTACGCGCCATCGCTCATCTCTTAAAGAAGAAGGCCAGCAATACATGGATTATATTGTTGAAGCCAGTGTTAGAATGGAACAACTTATAAATGATTTGTTAAACTATTCGCGACTTGGTCGTAAGTCACTAGACATGCGCCCTATTTCGCTGTGTAACATTATAAATAATGTTTATTCCGATTTTAAACAACGATTGGATGAAGTTGGTGCCGGATTTAATATAGATCACGAACTTCCCGTAATTTCAGGAGACGAAAGTCTTTTACGTCAGATTTTTACTAACTTAATTGAAAATGCCATAACATACAGAAGGACAGATGTAAATTTAGAGATTAATATAAATTGTGACTATACTGCCAAAGGGTGTCTTATAAAAATTTCAGATAACGGTATTGGTATTCCAAAAGAATATTGGGAGAAAATATTTAATATTTTTCAAAGACTGCATAATGAAGATAAGTACCCCGGAACCGGAATAGGTTTGGCTACAGTAAAAAAAGCAGTAAACATGCTTAATGGAAATATCTGGGTAGAGTCAGTAGTTGGTAAAGGAAGTGTTTTTTATATACTATTGCCTGAATGTAAAATGTTATAATAAATGGAAAAATTAGCACAAATATTATTGGTGGAAGATAACCACATGGACGTTGTACTTACGCTGGATGCTTTTAAGGAGGCAAAACTTAAAAATAAAATAAATGTCGCCAGTAATGGTCAGGAAGCTCTTTATTATCTCTTTGGGCGAGATAAGTACGTTAATAGGGATGAATATCCTATGCCCAGTCTTATTTTACTAGATCTTAAAATGCCAGGAATTGATGGTTTTGAGGTATTACGTCAGATAAAAAATACAGATATGCTAAAACGCATTCCGGTAATTATTTTAACATCATCCAAAGAAGAAGGAGATCGAACATTGAGTTATGATATCGGTGCTAATAGTTATCTTTTAAAACCTGTGTCGTTTGAGGGATTTACAGAAGTTGTAAAAAAAATAGATGATTACTGGTTTACATTAAATATAAATGCTCCCGGAATATAACAAATAACAACACTCTAATTTATTATGAAAACAAAAATTCGCATTCTGCACATTGACGACAATATACATGACCGCATGCTCATAAGAGATGCACTTCAAAAAGAACATGATGAATTTGATTTAGCAGAAGCAGACAGTCGTGAAATATTTGAAAAATATATAACGAAAAATAATTTCGACTTAGTGCTTAGTGATTTTAATATACTGGGATTTGATGGATTGCAAGTACTTCAGGTTGTAAAAGAAATAAATCCGGATTTACCTGTGATAATTGTTACTGGTACAGGTTCTGAAGAGATCGCTATTCAGGCAATGAAAATGGGTGCTGCAGATTATGTAATAAAATCTGTTAGCCATATTAAGGGTTTGGCTCCAACAATAAAAGCCGTACTTGAACGTAAAAAAGCTGAGGAAGAAAGAAAAAAAGCTGTAGAAGAATTGCAAAAAAGGGAAGAGTTTTTAACAACAATTATTGATAATATTCCCAATATGATTTTCATGAAAGATGCAAAAGAATTGAAATTTGTAAGATTCAACAAAGCTGGTGAAAATCTTTTAGGAGTTAAAAGTGAAGAGATTATTGGAAAAACCGATTATGATTTTTTCCCAAAGAATCAGGCCGATTTCTTTGTGAAAATAGACAGAGATGTATTGCAGACTAAACAGATGCTTGATATTCCGGAAGAGCCTATTGATACAAAATCTGGCAAAAGAATACTTCATACTAAGAAAATAGTTATTCTTGACAAAAGTGAAAAACCTGCTTTTTTACTCGGAATTTCAGAAGATATCACAGAACGGAAACAAATAGAAGACGCACTAAGAGAAAGCCAGTTGTTGTTTAAGACTCTGGCAGACGCGTCACCAGTTGGAATTTTCAGGACTGATACTGATGGAAATACGACATATGTAAATCCAAAGTGGTCAGAATTATCAGGATTATCATTTGAAGAAGCAATTGGTAACAATTGGCTACATGCAGTACATCCCGATGATAGGGTACGTCTTTTTGTAGATTGGAAATCTGATGTTAAAAAGGAACAGAAATCATTTGCCGAATATCGTTTTTTAAAACCCGATAAAAGTGTTGTTTGGGTTATTGGGAATGCAGTTCCTGAAATAACAGATAATGTAATTAAAGGGTATATAGGAACAATAACAAATATTACAGAGAGAAAATCAGTTGAAGAAGAATTATTAATTGCAAAAGAAAAAGCCGAAGAAAGTGATCGCTTAAAGACTGCATTTTTACAAAACATGTCTCACGAAATACGCACACCGATGAATGCTATTTGTGGATTTTCGGAAATGCTGGGCAAAGCTGATTTAACTGCTGAGAAAAGGGAAAATTTTACCAATATAATTATAAATAGCAGCAATCGATTACTGTCTGTTGTTACAGATATTCTTACAATTTCATCATTAGAGACAAATCAGGAAAAGATAAATTATGAAATCGTAAATGTAAATGAACTTATTGCTGAATTACTTTCTATATTCAAAATTCAGGCAAATAGTAAGTCTATTTTGTTACAGATGCAACAAGGGTTAAATAATGAAGCATCGGAAATTTATACCGATAGAACTAAGCTATATCAAATTCTTTCCAATTTAATTAACAATGCGCTAAAGTTTACTTCTAAGGGAACTATAGAATTTGGTTACATACACCAAGAAAATAATTTACAATTCTTTGTAAAAGATACAGGTGTTGGTATTAAGCCTGAATTTAAAGATAAAATTTTTGAGAGATTCCGACAGGCAGATAAATCAATACAGTCAAGATATGGTGGAACAGGTCTTGGGCTATCTATTTCAAAAGCTTTTGTAGAATTAATGGGAGGTAAGATATGGTTAGAATCCGTTCATGACAAAGGCACTGTTTTTTATTTTACAATTCCATATAAAAAAGGTGTTAAAGAGGAGGTTAAAATAAAATCTGGCGGTCAGATTAATGAAACAGGTACAATACTTATAGCAGAAGATGAAGAAAATAATTTCAGATATCTTGAAGAACTATTAATAGAATATAAATTTAAAATTCTTTATGCAAAAGACGGAAAAGAAGCTGTAGATATTTGCAAAAAAAATCATGAAATAAATCTTGTTCTGATGGATATAAAAATGCCTGTAATGAATGGTCTTGAAGCTACAAAACAGATTAAAGAAATTTTCCCCAATTTGCCGATAATAGCACAATCTGCTTATGCATTAGAACATGAGGTTATAGGGTTTAAAAAACAAGGCTTTGATGATTATATAACAAAGCCAATTAATATAAGTGAGTTTATAGCTAAAATATCTCATTATTTGATTAAAAACCCAAAAGAATAAATTTATTGTAAAAGGATTTTTAGAAATAAAAAAGAAATTAATTTATCTTTGCAAAAGCAGGAGTTTATTAATTCTTTGCTGTAGTTGTAAAATATGGGGAATTAGCTCATTTGGCTAGAGCGCTTGCCTGGCAGGCAAGAGGTAAGGGGTTCGATTCCCCTATTCTCCACTTTTAAAAGGTCTCATATGGAAGCAGATGAGGCTTTTTATGTTTTAGGTATGAAACGATTGAGCAGTACATAAAATAATTAGATTTTTCTATTCATTATTCAACAACCGACAACATAAACTTAACATAAACTTAACAGTAAGTTAATTTTTCGGCAATATTAATCTTGTTAATTTGTACAAAAAAACTAATACTTATTTTTATGTTTGGATTAACAATTGGATTATCAATATTACTGGTAGTTGTTATTATTGCAGCCTTAGCATTTGAATTTATTAATGGTTTTCACGATACTGCAAATGCTGTTGCAACTGTAATTTACACCCGATCATTAAAACCTCATGTAGCAGTAGTCTGGTCTGGAATATGGAATTTTATTGGTGTTTATTTTGGTGGAATTGCTGTTGCAATGGGTATAGTAAATTTACTTCCATTAGATGCTCTTGTTGATCAGAATATTTATCATAGTGTGGCAATGATAGCTGCTTTAATAATAACAGCAATAGTTTGGAATCTTGCAACCTGGTATTTAGGAATTCCATGTTCAAGTTCACATACTTTGTTAGGATCAATTTTTGGGGTAGGAATAGCCTTTATGTTTATTTCGGTAGATGGTAATGTTGCATTAAACTGGAAAAAAGTTACAGATGCAGGTATTTCATTATTAATATCGCCAGTTGTAGGTTTATTGTTATCAATGATGTTAATGTTCATTTTCAAAAAAATAATCAAAAAGAAAAAGTTTTTTGGAGAACCCGATCCTGTAAAGAAACCCCCATTCTGGATTCGTTCTTTTCTTGTATTAACTTGTACCAGTGTTAGTTTTTCGCATGGTTCAAATGATGGTCAAAAGGGTGTTGGGTTAATAATGATAATTCTTATTGCCTTTTTACCTGCACAATTTGCACTCGATTCATCTAAAAACACAACCAATATGGATGGTAATATAATACACCTTGGAAATTATATTACAAAAATTGATACAAATAAATTAGCTGTTGCAGATTACAAAGTGTATTCTGAATTAAAAAATAAAGTGTCTTCTCTTAAATTAGTACTTGATAAGTCACAGGGTCCGGAGGAAATTCCATACGCAGAAAGAATAAATGTAAGAAAAAACATATTATCAATTTCAAAACTTAGCGATAAATTCTTTAAAAGTGAATCCAATAAAGACGTTACAGTAATTAACCTTACTGCTAAAGAAGCAGATCACTTTAAAAAGAATGTTAAAGAATTATCAACTTATACAGAATATGCACCATGGTGGGTTATTCTTTTAATATCTGCTTCACTAGGATTAGGAACAATGATTGGTTGGAAGCGAATTGTTGTAACAATTGGAGAGAAAATAGGAAAATCACATCTTTCATATGCTCAGGGAGCAAGTGCCGAACTTGTTGCTGCAAGTACAATTGGAATATCAACAGTTTTAGGCTTACCTGTTAGCACAACTCATGTGCTTTCATCAGGCGTTGCAGGTACTATGCTTGCTCATGGCGGAAGAAAAAATTTGCAATATGCTACCGTTAAAAACATTTTAATTGCGTGGGTTGTTACGATTCCGGTTACAATATTAATGTCAGGGGGGTTATTCTTGTTGTTCAGATGGTTTGTAGGGTAATATTATAATGGGAATTCGAAATAAGAACTTCCTATTATTATGCAATAACTATCACAATATTATGCCTTTCTTTAATATTCTTTTCTATATAATGTTGTATTTGTTGTTTTTACTTTGCAATATTATTTTGAATACACATTAATTTTTTTATTTTCTTTCAAACATGCTAGGCAGTTAATTGTATGATGCTATGAGTTGAAATTTATTCTCTGTAATTAAATAGGAATAACTGCAGCAAATTTTTAATAGCTTAAAGGGTTAATGCCTTTAACGCAGCAAAAGGAGTATTTAAAAGCATTTAAATTGACATATTTAAAAACTCAAATTGTTTTATATTTGTTTTTATATTTTGTGGTTTTAATAATTAAATTGATAATATGCTTAAAACTATAGTTCTTATCTGGATGTTATTTGGGCTAACCTTTATGGGCACGGCTCAGCTAAGCCTGTCTTTTGCCAATACGCAGCCAACATGCTATGGGTACAGTGATGGTGCTGTTAACTTAACAATAACCGGTGGCACTTTTCCATATTCGGTTACATGGTATCACAACGGAAATTTATTTTCAACTCAGGAAGATTTAACTGGTTTAACTGTTGGTCAGTATATTGTTCAGGTAATTGATAGTGCCGGTTTAAGTGTAATTGACACTACTGTTTTATCATCATCTTATCAGATAGCAACAATTGATACAATTGTTGATGTTTCGTGTTATTCATCAACCGGAACAATTAATATAACCCCACAAAACGGTTTTGGTTTTTACCGCGGAATACTTTATCCCGAGAAGTGGGATACTTACCAACAGGTTTGGTTGCTAGATAGCGCAAAGGTTGATACACAGTTTACAAGAATAGACACATTAAGTTTTGTATGGAGTGTTGTTGCCGGCAGATATCAGATATACATAACCGACAATATTGGATTGGGCTGTACTATTGTAAAGACTGTGGTAATAAGCCAGCCTTCATCTCCTGTAACATTAAATAAAACATTTTTTCATAATATTTGCAAATATGACAGTTCAGGCTGGATTTCTATTGTTCCTGATGGCGGAACACCGCCTTACACATATAATTGGTCGAATAGTGCAACAACGAGCATGATAAATAATCTTAAAACCGGATTATATACAATTACTGTGTCAGATTATAAAGGTTGTGTTAAAACCGAAACCATTGGAATTAACGATCCTTTTCAACCAGTAATTTTAATTGCAGATACGCAGGATGTTTCGTGTCGTGATAACCATGACGGAAAAATTTCAATACTAAATATTGAGAATGCTAAAGCACCATATACTTATGCTTGGACAAACAGCAGTACCGATTATTATATAAATCAGCTCGATTCGGGAAATTATAGTATTACAGTAACAGATGCCAATGGTTGCAGAGCTTTGCGCGATTTTCATATTGGAATGAAAGATTGTGATTGCATTACTATTTATAATGTTATTACACCTGATGGAAACGGAAAAAATGATACATGGAAAATAGAAAACATAAATTTATATCCTCAGGCAGAAGTAAAAGTATTTAACCGTTGGGGGACTTTAGTTTATTCTAAATCCAATGGTTATGATAATACCTGGGATGGAAAATATAATGGAGATTTACTTGACAGTGGCGATTATTACTATGTTGTTATACTTAACTCAAGAGATTACCCGCCTTATACGGGACCATTAAAAATTTTAAAATAACATTTAACAATGATAAATACAAAATATACAGTAATAATGAAATCAATTCTTCTTTTTATAGCAATTACTATAATATTTGTGTCAGAAATGTCGGCACAACAGCTTAGTTCTTACGGATTGTTTCATATGAATCAGTATCTGCAATCACCGGCAGCTGCAGGATCAAAACCATATGTATTTTTTAGTACCAGTTATATGCAAAACTGGTCGGGAATAAAAGGGGCTCCAAATATTCAGTCGGCAACGGTTCACTCACTGGTTTCGGAAAGAGTGGGTTTGGGAGGAAAAATATTTTACGAAAACACCGGATTAAGCGGTCAGTTTGGTGCCGAATTTACTTATGCATATCATATGCCGCTTGGCACCGGTGGTACAAAACTTTCTCTCGGATTATCTGCATTACTCTCGCAATACAGTCTGCATAAAGATGAATTTATTATTGCCGACAAAGATGATGAGGCAATAAATAATGCCGAAAATAGTATTATTGTTCCTGATGCCTCTTTCGGTTTTTCGATTTATAAGCCGAATAAGTTTTTTATTAATTATGGAGTATATCAGTTAATAGATCGTGAGGTAAACTTCCTTAATAATTCTTTAATTGATAACAAAAGAGTACGTCATCACTTTTTAAATATCGGAGGTTTATTTGCTGCAGGGAAAAAAGTAAAACTTGAACCATCGGCTATGTTAAAATTAAACGAAAAAGGTATTTTACAGGCTGATTTAGGAATTAAATCTATTTTTTCTGACATGTTTGCTATTGGAGTATATTACAGAACGGGAGAAGCTATACTGCCTTTTATCGGTGTTGATACAAAATATGTTGTATTTGGTTATTCCTATGGAATTATTACAAGTGATGTGAAAAAATATTCAGTTGGTAATCATGAAATAATGCTGATTTTAAAGCTTAATAACTCAAAAGCAGATTTGTAATGATGAGAATATTTAGTATAGTGTTATTTTTGCTTGCAAACATAAATTTGTTTGCGGTTGATGATACTTTACTTGTTGTTCAGGTTAATGAGCTTAACTCGCAGTACGATGATTATGCACCTGTAAATGTTGATACTAATCTGATAATATTTACATCATCGCGACCAAATATTCTTGCAGAGAGAATTATGGCGAATAACCATAATATGTTTGTAAGCCAAAAGGAAAACGGAAACTGGACTATACCAAAATTTATTTCCTATCTTAATAATTCAGACAATTACGAAACATCTGCAGGTATTTCTGCCGATAGAAATACTTTGTTTATTTATAAGTCATATTATGGAGGTGATTTATACTATTCAGATATTAACGGCCAGGTATTAAGTTCGCCTAAAAAGTTATCCATTAATTCAATTTACCACGAGTCCTCGGCTTGTTTTTTTAATGGTATATTGTACTTTGTTAGCGACAGACCCGGAGGTAAAGGGGGGCATGATATTTATTATAGTATACAGAATAAAGACAATAAATGGTCGGAGCCAATTAATCTGAATGTAGTTAATTCAGATAAAGACGAGAATTATGTATTTATAACAGATAACGGAAACACGCTTTATTTTAGTTCTAATGGTAATGGTACCAAAGGAGGGTATGATATTTTTAAATCTGTTAAAAATGGAGATTTGCAATGGTCATTGCCACAAAATGTTGGAGATTTAATAAATACTAGCTTTGATGAAATCTGCTTTACAAAAGATATTTCTGGAAGAATTTATTTTTCATCAAACCGCCCCGATGAAAATAACAAAGGATACAATATTTATACTTGTATAGAAAATAAAATACGAGTAAAAGTTCCAATTGAACTTACCGGGGCATCACCAATTGTTGAATCAAATGTTGGAACTGTTGATCAGGTTAAAAAATTTGTTGAAGTAGAAGGTTATAAAAGAGATATTCCAAATAAAATAACTATTGATTTAAATATAGTTAAAGATTCAACTAACATTTTAAAAGTTGAGAATCTGTTAGCAGATAAAAAAATTAAAGTACTTGATAATCCTGCCGATTCTATCATTAAGATCAAAATATTATATAAAAGAACCGAGAATCTTTCTTTAAAAGAAATTAAGGATAAAATTGATTTTGACATAAAGTATTGTAAAGTGCAGGTTGGTGCTTTTTCTACAATGGAATCAATAATTGAGTTTAACAAACGCTTTCCGCTGCTTGGCGATAAAGTAATAATGATAAGAAATGAGAAATATAATCGTTTTTTGATGCGAGAAACATTTGAAAGTATTGATAGTGCTGCTGTTCTTCAGCAAAAGTGTTTAAAGGAATATCATAGTGTGCCCGATACTTTTATTGCTGTATATGATGGTTTTGGTAAAAGGGTTGTTATTTATTTTGATTTAAAGAAAAACTCATATATAATGCTAAAGCCGGAACAACAGAATACTGATGATATGTTTTGATTTTTAATAAATAAGCGTTCTTTTTCTAAGAATTATTTGTAAGTTTACTTTGCTATAAGTTTTTTTTAAAATTGAATAATATTATAATCTATATTATATTTTTCTTGGCTTTTTTTACTCAAAGTTTATATTCGCAAACCTTAAATAGTGCGGATAGTTTAAGGAAACTGCTAGTTGAAACAAAAGAAGACAGCACAAAAATTAATCTTTATTTAAAACTCGGTGACGTATTTGAAGTAGATATGCCCGATTCTGCCGATACGTACTATGGAATTGCGCTTGGTATTGCGAAAAACGGTTCAGACAATACCTGTATTGCAAAATGTTACAATAAACAAGGACTGTTTTACAGTAATAACGGAAACTATGATTTAGCTCATAAAGCATTTAATTTGCAATTAAAAATCGTAGAGATCCAGAACAACCTTCCAGAAGTTGCAAGTTGTTATTTGAATCTTGGAGAATTATTTATTTGTCAGGGCAACTATCCTAAATCTCTTGATTTATTTCAAAAATCGATTAAAATTTATGAACGTTTAATTATCTCAAAAGATCCTGAGATTTCTTTATCCGGAAAAAAAGGAATAATAAGAAGTTATAATAGCATTGGCAGAGTTCATGCTGAAAACAGTAATTATGACAGAGCTAATGAATATTTTAGAAAGGCACTATCCGTAGTAGAAAAAATTGGTGATAAAAGAGTTATAGCAGGATGTTATAATAATATTGGAAATGTGTATTATATGAAGGGTGATTTTTCTAATGCAATCGTTTATTATCAGAAATCTTTAAAAGTTGTTGAAGAATTAAATGATAAACAGGGCATGTCAGAAAGATACAACAACATTGGTCTTGTATATGCCGATAAAGGAAATAATAATCTGGCTATAAGCTTTTATTTAAAGTCTTTAAAAATAGACGAGGAACTAGGCGATAAGCGAGGAATGGCAATTGTGTTAGGGAATATTTCTTTATTGAAAATTCAATTAAAAGAGTATAAGGAAGCAATTGTTTATGCAGAAAAGAGTTTAGAGATAGCTAGAAAAATAGGTAGTCTTGATGAGGAAAAATGTGCTTATGGATATTTATCTGCAATTTATGACAGTATAGGTAATTATAAAAAAACTACTGAGTATCTTAAGTTATTTAAACTGATGAATGACAGTATTTTTAATTTAGAATCTGCCAGGCAGGTAAAAGAAATGGAAGCAGTTTATCAAACAGAAAAAAAGCAGAAGGAAATAGAATTATTAAGTAAAGATAAAGAACTTCAAAAAGCAGAAATAAGCAAGCAGGAAACACAAAAAATTGGTTTTATCATCGGATTTATTTTTGTTCTTATTTTTGCAGTAGTAATATTTAGAAGTTATAATAACAAAAAGAAAGCGAATGTATTACTGACTGAACAGAAAAGACAAATTCAGGAAAAAAACGAAGAACTTAATCAGCAAAACGAGGAAATTGCTGCACAAAGAGACGAAATAGAGAGCCAGCGTGATCTTGTAACATTACAAAAAGAAAAAATTGAGGAAATTCATACAGAGCTTACTTCAAGTATTCATTATGCAAAAAGGATACAGAATGCTGTGTTACCTAATAAGGAATTTACAGATACCTTATTGACCGACTATTTTGTTTTATTAAAACCCAGAAATATTGTTAGCGGAGATTTTTACTGGCTTACAATTAAAAAGAATTTATTATTTGTTGCTGTTGCCGATTGTACCGGACACGGTGTTCCCGGTGCTTTTATGTCAATGTTGGGGATATCATTATTAAATGAAATAGTAAATACACAGGAAGTATCAACAGCAAGCCAGTTATTAAATGAGTTAAGAAAACATGTATTAATCTCACTTCAGCAAAAAGGTGTTTTAGGAGAACAGTCCTTATCAAATCCACTTGTTCAGGATGGAATGGATATTTCTTTAATTTGTATTAATCTTGAATCTGTATTTTCTGATAAAGGCGAAGAAAAATATTCTGTTCAGTTTTCAGGAGCTAACAATTCACTTTATATTATATCTTCTTCAGTCAGCCCGAGTTACAGTTCTAAGCTCGATCAAGGAGGAGTTGAAGGTAATGAAGAAAGCACTTCACTTAGCAATTCGAATGTGATGGGTGTAACTCATAAATTAATGGAGTTAAAGGGCGATAAGATGCCAATATCAATGTACAAAAACATGGCAGATTTTAGTAATCATGAATTTACTTTAGTAAAAGGAGATACAATTTACTTGTGTACAGATGGTTTTTCTGATCAGTTTGGAGGCCCTTGCGAACGAAAATATCTTTCAAAGAATTTTAAAAAATTATTGTTGGAAAATTCTCATAAAGCAATGAAAGAACAGAAAACAATACTTAATGAAGCGATTGAAACATGGATTAATGGCTATGGAAAATCATTTGAACAAACAGATGATATTACTGTAATGGGTATAAAAATTTAACTGAGCCAAAGTTTACTTTGATGCAACAAAGTTTAATCCGTGAAAAAAGTATTGTTTTAAAAAATTATTAGATTTACTTATGCTTTGTTCCTTTGTTATGATTTCTTCAATAGATAATTTTTTATATTTTGCAGGGAAATAATATCTTAAATAACAGATCGTTGAATTATTAATTTTTAGGTTTGCCTTAAGCAATTCGTTTTTCCATTTTACAAGGTTTCTGATATTTTCGTTACCCATTTTAATATTCTTTTTCAGGGTTTCGTCGTAAAATTCAATTATCCTTTTGTTACCACGCTTAACAAATAACCTAGAAGAATTTATCAAGTTATTACCATTCTCTTCGCATGCGATTAAAATTCCATTCGATTTAAGGCTGTTTGCAATGATAAATAAAGCGTCATTTAATGGCTCCAAATGGTGAAGTACGTCCATTGTAATAATCACATCGAAATTATTTTTGGTAAGTGGGTTATCAAACAGATTTTCATATCTCAAATCAACATTAGACATATCGCCATATGCCGACCAGTAATCAAGTCTGGTTTTTATTTGCTCAAAATAATATTCAAGAGTACTTCCTGTAACCTTGTATCCGTTAATAGCTAAAAAAATTGCTGTTGTGCCATATCCGCAGCCAATGTCGAAAATGTTAATGTTTTTATTTTCGGGGATATTATCTATAACATATTGCAGACGTTGACAAAAATATGCTTTTCTGAAATTAAATAGTTTAGGATTATTAAGAAATCTGTAATATCCTCTTAAATTTTCATTTATTTTAAGTTCTTCAACCAGTAAATTAAAAAAAACTTCAACTGTCATTTCTTCTCCTCTTCTTCAGGTTTTGGTACATTTAAACTTTGTTTTTCTGCAATATCAAGCGCAACAATTATAGCAGTATATCCCCAGAAAAGTGCAGAAAGTTTATCTGTATCTAAAAAGTTATTAAGTATTCCGTGTACATAATAAGTTACCAATCCAATTAAAACAGAAAGCACAATAATTTTTGTGTTACGATCTTTTGTATTTCTGTATAATCTCATGGAATAAAAAATAGTTGCAATAACAATAGCCAAAAATGTGAGTGACCCAAAAATACCAGATTCTGCAAGTGGTCCAAGATATTCGCTATGTGCATTTCCCAAATCTCCTGAGTTAGTACTTATTTCAGTTCTTTCATAAGAAAATTGATAAGGGGCATATTTAAACATATAAGTTCCCGGACCCCATCCTAGTATTGGTTTTTCTCTGAACATTCTTATTGCTGAACTCCACCTGTTTAATCGCTCTCTGTTTGAAGCATCTGTTGAGATATTTGTTACAGATTGTATTTGTTCGGTAAAATTTGAAGATGCATCTTGCCTGTTTTTCTCAAGCTTCATATAAACCTGTGTCCAGAATAAAAGAATTATTGCCACTGAACTTACAACAATAATAGCAAATGTTCTGAATTTAATCTTTAAAACAACTAAAATAAACATTACCAGAGCAACAACCATACTAAGCCATGCTGCTCTTGTATAAGAAAAAATTATGGCAATTATTAGTATTATTGTTACGGCAAAAGCTGCTATTCGTTGCCAGTATGAATAATTTTTAAGAAATAATAATCCAATCATTACTGGCAATATCATTGCTAGAGCTGCAGCATAAGCTGTATGGTCGTTAAATAATGGATTAACCATAAAGTTTGCCGCTTCCTGATCAAGATAGCCGTAGTGTGATTGTCTGATAAGAGTATAACTAATTACAATTATTAGTGAGAAGGTATAAAACCAAAAATACCTTCCTATGTTTTGTTTGTTTTTAAACAGCTGAATGGCAAAGATATAAAATCCGACAACAAACCACAGGCGAGATAGGAAAAATTTCAATGAAACTATTGTCATGGTACTGGTAAGACTCGTAAACAATATCCAAAGAAGGTTTATTCCAATAATTATTGAAATGGGATGAAAAAATATTTTTTTATCAAAGGACCGATCCAGAATAAGTTTGAAAATAAAAATTAACAATATGCCAAATAAAAGAGGCTCTGTTGGCAAGAACATATTAAAATCTAGTCCTGGCGTTAATTCATATAATGGTAAAGAAAGTGGTGTAAAGAAAACAATACCCAGAATAAGTTTGTCCAAAGAGAAAATGGCAACAAGAATAATTAATAGCACAAATGGAACAAGTGAAAAAAGATATTGTTCAGTTACAATAAAAAAAGCATTCAGCGCAATAAAAAGCGCTGAAAACCCATATACCCATAATATGCTTTTACGTTCGGGCAAGGCTATGCCTTTTTTCGTTTACTATCAATGAATGCAATTATAATAAGTGAGAATATGAGTGAAGTTACTACTGTCATTGCAACAACAGCCCATCTTACAGGATACGATTTTTTGTCGGCAGGGTATGGACTTGATACAATCTGAGAGTAAGAGATTTTTTTATTAAATTCTTTTTCAGCAACTTCAACGGTATATTTGTTAAAAAGAAATTCTCTTCTAATATTTGAAACCAATGAGTCTATTCTTTGATACTCTACACCATGATCTTGTAATTTTTTATATAAATCTTTTGCTAAATTGTTGCCAGATAATACGCCCTTGGTTGCCTCAGAAACCTGAGTACTATAGTTCATTATCCCATAAGTTTGCCTAAGATTATTTAATAATCTTTCAAGACTATCTAACTCTCGGCTTTTTATTTTAAATTGTTGTGTGGAAATAACAATAACCTCTTTTTGTTTTTTCCTATGCATTGATGCTGTTTTTTGGTCGTAAAAAGTTATTAAACTATCAACCATATTACTTGCAATTACAGGATTTACATCTAAAACAGTTATTTCTACTGATTCGTATTCTGTTTTACTTATACTAACATTATCTTTAAATTCACCTAAGAAAGTGGTATAGAACTGTGGATCTTTTTTATCCAATTTATAATGTTCTGCCAAATTAAATGTTGTTAACATTCTTTCTTTGATGTCATTAGAATTAAACACCTGCAACATCTGTTCTGTTGTTGATTCTTTAGAGTAAGTATAAATATTTACTGGATATAAAATTGCAGATGATTTAAATTTTGGTGTCATAACAATGGGTGAAGAAATAAATACACCAATTGCAGCAGAAATGACAGTAATTATTATCAGATGTATTTTCCATCTGTTTGCCATTTCAATTAGGCTTTTGTTTTTGAAGAACGCTTCCATATTATCGTAATTAAATAATATTACTTTATTTTCGAGGGCTTTAAGTTTGTTTATGTTTAAGTTTTGGGTGAAGTATATCGTTTTTTTTTTAGTAGTTCAGCGAATGCAAGAATAATTAAACCAAAGAAAAGTGATGATAACACTCCCGAAAAGACAATCATCCATCTGATGGGATAATATTCTTTTTCGGCAACCTCTGCCCGGCTAACTACAAATTTATGAGGAATATTTTGTTCTGCATCAATTTTTGCTTCTGCAAGCTTTTGTTTTAACTGACTTAAGCGTTTGGTTTCATTGGTAACCATTTCGTTAAAATTCTGATATGCGCCTCCATATTTTGCCAGAATTTTAAATTTTTCTTCTAAATCGCGAACGCCTTCTTTATTTCCTTTTGCAATAGCAACAGCATATGCATCGCTAAAAACTTCTGATTGTGCCTCATAATTAAATACTCCAAGTTCTCTTAATTTTGTTAATGAATCCTGAATAAAATCAAGATAATTACTTGCATTTAAATATTCTTTTTCAACCAAAGTGTATGCTTTATACGCTCTTTCGTGTTGCATAATATTTATTGTACTATCAGCATAATCAGAAATATCATTAGCAATATCAGCTGCAATTATCGGATTTTTATCAAAAACTTCAATTTCAATTGATAAAAATTCAGTTCTTCTAAATGAAACGTTATTTTCGAATTTTTTACGAAGCTGAGTATTGGGATAATCTGAAGCAGTATCAATATTATAATGTTTAAACAGATCGTATTTTTTTGTAATTTTTTTTCTGATGTCATCAGAATAAAGAACCTGAAGAAATTGTTCAACTTCTTCTGATGTACCAAAATTTAATAATCCTTTTGTAGTTTGATTGTCTGAAAGCAGCGATTTTGATACAGATTCTGAAGTTGCCGGAAACAAAACAACAGTTGCTCTGTATTTCGATGGAAGGATAATTGCTATAACTAAAGAAACAATAAAAGCAGCTATACCAATAACAATTAATGGTTTAAGATTACGTAAAATAAATTCGTAAAGCTTAATTGAGTTAAAACCGTTTTGTTCTATTGTTTGATTCAATCTTCAAATAATTTCGGTCAAAATTAAAATAATTAACGGGAAATTAAAAACATTAAAAAAACAACCTTTTATATAAGAGTTCAGTCTAATTTTCAATAAATACCACATATTTTTTTACTTTTGCCATCTTTTATATAAGTAAAAAGTTGAAACGACTATTTGTTACAAACCTTGGATTAGTACTTTTTCTTAACCTGCTTGTTAAACCATTCTGGATGTTTGGCATTGACCGAAGCGTTCAAAATGTTGTAGGATCAGGAGATTATGGATTTTATATAGCACTTTTTAATTTTAGCTTAATTCTAAATATTTTACTTGATTTAGGAATAACTAATTACAACAATAAAAACATTGCACAAAACAATCAGCTGCTTAACAAGCACTTATCTAACGTAATCGTTTTAAAATTTTTATTGGCAGTTTTTTATACTATTGTTTGCTTAACAATTGCATTTATTATCAAATATGATTTCAGACAAATACAGATGTTGCTGTTTCTTGTTGCAAATCAGTTTCTGCTTTCGTTTATTCTTTATTTACGGTCAAATTTAAGTGGTTTGCACATGTTTAAGACAGATAGTTTTATTTCTGTACTTGATCGTTTGTTAATGATATTAATTTGTAGTGTTTTACTTTGGGGGCATATAACCTCTACTCCTTTTAAAATAGAATGGTTTGTTTATTCTCAAACTGCAGCATATCTTACAACCGCAGTAATTACTTTCTTTTTGGTATTAAGAAAGTCGGGTTTATTAAAATTAAATTTCGACTGGCACTTTTTTGTTGTTTTTTTAAAGCAAAGTTATCCTTTTGCTCTTTTAATTTTTTTAATGGCATTTTATAACAGAATTGATTCTGTTATGCTTGAAAGAATGCTGCCAAATGGTGCGGAAGAAGCGGGTATTTATGCTCAGTCATACCGAGTTTTGGATGCAGCTTCAATGATTGCATATCTTTTTGCAGGTCTTTTATTGCCTATTTTTTCTAAAATGCTTAAGCATAAAGATCCGGTTCATCAATTAGTTCAATTTTCTTATAGGTTGATTATTGTTCCTGCACTTGTTTTTGTAATTGGCGCAATTATTTACAGAGAAGAAATAATTAAACTATTATATCATGGTAGTCGATTATCATATTCTGCAGAGATATTCGCTATTATCATTCCGGGATTAATAGCAATGTCAACAACTTATATATATGGAACTTTGCTTACGGCTAATGGAAGTTTTAAGCAATTAAATATAATGGCTGCTTCGGCAATGGTATTAAATATAATTTTAAACATTATTCTGATTCCCAGATTTCAGGCACTTGGTTCTGCAGTGGCAAGTCTAACCACTCAATCTCTTACTGCTATTATTCAAATACTTATTGCAAATAAGGCATTTCAATTTAAGGCAAATTATACATTTATATTTATTCTTTCTGTTTTTGTGGTTGGTGTTACAGGAATAGGAATTCTTTTCAAAAACACTTTCGAAAGTTGGTTTACTGGATTTGTATTAATTGGAGTTACCGGAATTTTAGCAGCGTTTGCTTTAAAACTCATTGATTTAAAAGGGATGTTTCAAATTATTAAAAACAGGGACGAAGAATAAGATTACTTTCTGTATTTTATTCTGCTTTTAAAATAAAATAATTCTTTTTTCCTTTTTGAATTAGCAAGAATTTTCCATTAAGTAAACCGGCTGAATTTAGATTAATATCTTCGCCTACTTTTTCTTTATTAATGCTTAATCCACCTGCCTGAATCATTTTTCTTGCCTCGCCTTTACTTGGAAAAACCTGTGTTTTAACTGCGAGTAAATCTGTAATCAAAATTCCCTGTTCAAGTTCTGATTTAGAAATATTAAATTGTGGTACACCATCAAAAACTGATAAAAATAAATTTTCATCCATTTTTTCAAGCATTTCTTTTGTGCCTTTTCCAAAAAGTATTTGCGATGCTTCAACAGCAGTATTATAATCAGATTCTGAATGAACCATACACGTAACTTCTTTTGCCAGCCTGGTTTGAAGTAAACGCATATGTGGCTCAAGCCTGTGTTGATTTATTAAAGTGTCTATTTCTTCTTTTGAAATGAATGTAAAAATTTTAATATACCTTTCTGCATCTTCGTCTGAAACGTTTACCCAAAATTGATAAAATTCGTAAGGTGATGTTTTTGCTGCATCAAGCCAGATATTACCTTTTTCTGTTTTTCCAAATTTGCCACCATCTGCTTTTGTAATTAATGGTGTTGTAAACGAAAATGCTTCGCCACCACACATTCTACGAATAAGTTCAGCACCTGTGGTCATGTTTCCCCATTGGTCGGCACCACCCATTTGAAGGTGACAATTTTTGTTTTTAAAGAGCCAGTAAAAATCGTAGCCCTGTAAAAGCTGGTAACTAAATTCTGTAAATGAAATGCCTGTTTCCATACGCTTTTTTACAGAATCTTTCGACATCATGTAATTAACTGTAATGTGTTTACCTACATCTCTGATGAAAGTTAAAAAACCCATATCCTTAAACCAATCATAGTTATTTGCCATGATTGCAGGATTTGTTGTAGAAGTAAAATCAAGAAATCTTGCTAGTTGATTGTGAACACATTCTACATTGTGTTTCAAAATATTTTCAGAAAGCAGGTTTCTTTCTTCAGATTTTCCGGATGGATCACCAACCATTCCTGTTGCACCACCAACCAAAGCAACCGGCTGGTGACCGGCTCTTTGAAGGTGCATAAGTAAAATTATTTGTACTAAACTTCCTATGTGAAGTGAATCAGCTGTGGGATCAAAACCAATATAACCTATGGTTTTTTCTTTTAAAAGTTTTTCTTCTGTTCCCGGCATTATATCCTGAACCATGCCTCTCCACTGTAATTCTTGAATCAAATTCATAGGGTTGTTTTTGCTAAATCTTAATTATTATTCCTTTTTAAATTGGAATTTGTTCCGCCGAGGCGGATTGAGATTTGGAATTTATTCTTGTTAAATTTTTGCTAAAGCCTGGTCTAAATCCTGAATTAAATCTTCAACGTCTTCAATTCCTACCGAATAACGAACTAGTCCGTCGGTGATTTCTGCCGCCAATCTGCCTTCTTTTCCCATTCCCGCATGTGTCATTGATGCAGGATGTTGAATTAAAGTTTCTATTCCACCAAGTGAAACAGCTAGCATAGCTATTTTTACATTATTCATTAAAATTTCACCTGCTTCAAATCCACCTTTAAGTTCGAAACTGATCATAGCACCCGGACCTTTCATTTGTTTTTTTCCAAGTTCGTATTGTGGATGTGATTTTAGTCCAGGAAACATTACTTTTTCAACTTTTGGATGTGCTTCTAAATAATCTGCAATTTTAATTGCATTTTCCTGAGCGCGATCCATACGAATTGTAAGAGTTTTAATACCACGCACTACCAAATATGCCTGATGTGGGTCCATGTTGCCACCCATGTAAACCATTGTTTTACGAAGTTTTGCATACATTTCTGAATCTTTTGCAATTATAACTCCACCAACAACGTCGGCGTGTCCATTAATGAATTTGGTTATAGAATGTAAAACTATATCTGCACCTAAGTCTAAAGGTTTTTGTAAATATGGACTGCAAAAAGTATTGTCAACAACAACCGGAATTCCATGTTTGTGAGCAATTTCAGCACATGCAGCAATATCTGTAATAGAAATAGTTGGATTGCCAGGGGTTTCGATATAAAGCATTTTTGTATTTGGGCGAATATTTTTTTCAATATTTTCGATATTTGAAGTGTCAACAAATGTGCACTCAACTCCAAATTTCATGAAATGAGTTTCTAAAACACTTCGGCTCGGACCGTAAACAGCACTTGTACTTAACACATGTGAATCTTTTGATAAAAGAGTCATGTAAACAGCAGTAACGGCAGCCATTCCAGACGCTAACGCGATTCCACCAAAACCATTTTCTAAAACCGCTACCTTTTTTTCTAAGGCTTCAATTGTTGGATTGCCAATTCTGGTATAAATAAATCCTTTTTCTTTGCCGGCAAAGCAATCTGCACCATGTTTTGCATTTTTAAAAGCAAAAGTTGAAGTCT
The DNA here is from genome assembly GCA_016218155.1 of Bacteroidia bacterium. NCBI lineage: Bacteria > Pseudomonadati > Bacteroidota > Bacteroidia > Bacteroidia bacterium. The sequence goes on along the minus strand of JACREQ010000038.1, from coordinate 58,715 downwards.
GATAAATAGGAGTTACTGCACTTCCCCACTGATCGTGAGCATCACCTGCATGAATCAGTTTTGTGTTAAAACCACTGTTTGTATTTTCCATTATTTAAATTTTTTGCAAAGATAATGTTCTGTTATAAAATATAGCGAAATAGAGTAAAGTAATAATTTAGACAAAAAAATAATTTAAGCTCGAGATAACTGATTGTGAATTGCCCCAGATTTTTTTAATAAACTTTAAGTACTTTAAACTTTAAGTATTTAAGGCACTTATTAAATATTAATTTTGTGAAATCTTCAAAAAAATGTAGGTTTGAATATTAAAACTGACTCTTAAATACTTTATGAGAAGTATAACTTTTATTTTTGTTTTACTTTTTTTTACCGGCTTTGTCAGTGGCCAAAATGTTTTGTCTAAGCCAACAATAAAAGATTCGTTAAATTATTGTGGAGATAATCAAGTAGTAACTTCAGGTCAGCATTTATTTAAAACAATAAAAGTTTTAGTTTCAGAAAAAGGTAATCCGGTTTCTGGAGTATCTGTAGAGTTAAAAGTTTTATTATCTCCGGATATAAATAATAAAGGAATAGTCTCTCCTGCAACCATAATTACAAATAATAATGGGATTGCCGAGTTTAATTATTTACCTGCTGAGGAATCGGGTGATTATTTATTAGCAGCATCCTTAACAAATGACACAAACTCAGGAATACTTGCATATAAAGCTACAGTTAGAAATAATTATTGGGCGTGGTGGGTTGTATTTGGTTTGCTTGGAGGGTTGGGATTATTTTTATTTGGTATTAATTATTTAAGTGATGGTTTACAGCGTGCAGCCGGGAATAAATTGCGTACCATTTTAAGTAATCTCACACAAAACCGACTTGCGGGTTTAGGAATTGGATCATTTATTACTACGGTTATCCAAAGCAGTAGTGCAATGTCTGTAATGCTTATAAGCTTTGTAGATTCAGGGCTTATGAAATTCCGACAAACTGTTCCGGTTATAATAGGCTCTGCAATTGGAACTACGCTTACTATTCAACTTGTTGCTCTAAATATCAGTAAATATGCATTGGCTTTTGTTGCTGTGGGTTTTATTCTTAATTTTTTTGCAAAGCGGCATTATTTTAAACATTTGGGGCAAATAATAACTGGATTGGGATTATTGTTTTTGGGTTTAATGTTAATGTCAGAATCAATTGCTCCACTTAAAACCTTTCAGCCCGTAATAGATGCTTTGCTTGAAATGGAAAATCCACTAATTGGCGTTCTTGCAGGAATAATTTTTACTGCCATAACACAAAGCGCAAGTGCATTTATTGGAATAGTAATAATTCTTGGTTCGCAAGGATTACTCTCATTAGAAGCGTCAATTCCACTTTTAATCGGTGCAAATGTTGGGACTTCTGTTACAGCAATTATTGCTGCTGTTGGGGTTTCTACAGAAGCCAAAAAAGTTGCTGTTGCTCATACCGTTTACAGAATTATTGGTGCAGGTTTAATTGTTTGGTGGATTCCTGCTTTTGCAGAGATTGTTAGGTCTGTTTCTGTCTCAGAAGCTACTGCAGGTGTTTCTGTTGCAATTCCAAGACAAATAGCAAATTCGCATACATTGTTTTATTTGGGTCTAACAATTATTTCACTTCCATTAACAAGTTTATTTGCAAAGTTTATTGATAAACTTGTTCCAACAAAAAAAACCGATACTCAAACTTTTCTTTCAGTTCAGTTTATTGATGATAATCTTTTATCTACTCCGCCACTTGCGCTTAACCTTGCAAAACAGGAAACAATACGAATGGCACATATAGTTCAGGATATGGTTAATGATGTATTGTTACCGTTTCTGTTAAATGAAGGAAACGTTATACCGGAAGTTGAAAAAAATGAAAAACAGGTTGATTATTTAAGAGATATAATTTCAGAATATCTGGTAAAAATCAGTCGTTTAAATGTTCATGAAGAAAACACAAATGAAGCATTTCAAATGTTATCTGTTGTTAAGGAACTTGAACAAATGGCGGATATTGTTGCTGTAAATCTTTTGTCAAAAGCCAAAGAATGGGTTGTGTGTGGCCATAGCTTGAGCGATGAGGGAAAAAAGGAAATAGTTGATTTTCATAATCGATGTCAAAAGCAATTGTCACGTGCAATAGAAGTATTTAGAGATGTGAATTTAGAAAAAGCAAAAGTCATTAATAGAAAAGGAAAGAAATACAGTGATTTAGCAATTGAACTTGAAAAAAGTCATTTTTTAAGACTTGCAGGAGAGGTTCGGCAATCAGTTGATAGCAGCCGGTTTCATATGGAATTGCTGGGAATGTTTAATGCAATAAATCGTCATGCATCTAATATTGCAAGAATATTGCTGAAAGGAATTAATTAGATCTTAGACTTGTAATTTCCTATATGCTTCCTCATCACCATATGGAATAAAATCTGCATGATGTTGAGGCTCGCAAAACTCATTATCAGGCTTGTGTTTTATTCCACACCAGTATTTTTCTGTTTCGCCAGCTATTACACACGAGTATTGAAGTAACCCGTTTGCATAACCGCAATACATACAATTAAATTTTTCAAAAGGTTTAAGATATTGTAGCTTATGTCTGTCAATTCTAACGTATTTGCCTCTTTTTACATAAGGAATACCATATGCAGCAAAGCATATTCTATGGTATACTTCAATCCAAATGTCGAGAACTACCAGTGGAATTATCATGCTGTAAATTACCGGCATAGACAGCACATGCCAGGCAAACCGGTTTTTAGCTTGTTTGTATTTCATAGTTTTTGGTTTTCAAAAGCAAATTAAATAAAAAAATAAATGTGTTTTTAAACTTTATAAATCGAGTTATAAAAATATTTTGAAGAAAATTTTCTAATTTCAACCCAAAATATAAAGATTTGAATCCAGAAATAATAATAGAAAACGCAAACGAAAATAACTTAAAAAATGTAAGTGTTAAAATACCGCATTATAAGTTAACTGTTGTTACAGGTGTTTCAGGAAGTGGTAAATCCAGTCTTGTGTATGATGTTATTTGTAGAGAAGGTCAACGATTATTTTTAGAAAATTTTCTAGCTGGGAGTCAGCAGGCAGGAAAAAAGCTTAGAAAGCCACATGTAAATAAAATAAAAGGTCTTTTCCCGATTATATCAGTAAATCAACAGAATTCGGTACGAAACCCACGATCTACAGTTGGAACATTAACTGAACTTTATGACTATTTACGACTTTTATTTGCAAGACTTGGTAAAACTGAAGTCGAAAATTTAAAAATAAATCGAAGCCTTTTTTCTTTTAACCTTCCTCAAGGACAATGCCCGATTTGTAAGGGGTTGGGTGTAGAAGACAGAATAGACCCTGACTTAATTATTTCAGATTCCACAAAAACATTGCGACAGGGGTGCATGGTTTTGTCAACCCCAAATGGCTACATTATTTATTCTCAGGTAACAATTGATGTTTTGAACGATGTTTGCAATGCTGAAGGGTTTAATGTAGATATTCCATGGAATGAGTTGACGGATTACCAGAAAAATATTATCTGGAACGGAACAGAGAAAATCAAAATTCCATTTGGCAAACACACTTTGGAGTCGCGAATGAAGTGGACAGGCATTACAGCCAAACCACGTGAAGAAGGTTTTTATAAAGGAATTTTACCCGTGATGGAAGAAATTCTTAAGCGCGACAGAAATCCAAACATTCTTCGATTTGTTAAATCGGTTAATTGCAATAAGTGTAATGGAAAAAGGTTGAGCGATCAATCACTTTCTGTTTATTTATGGGGAAAAAGTATTTCCGATTTTACAGAATATAACATTAATCAGATTTTTGAATATTTTACTAATCTTAAAGTATCAGTACAAGAAAAGGAAATTGTTGATCCTGTTCGGGAACTTATTTTAAATCGGTCAAAGATTTTAATGAATTTGGGATTAGGTTATCTGTCGTTAGATCGCGAATCCACAACCCTTTCTGGTGGAGAATATCAACGAATAAGATTAGGTAATCAGGCTGCTACAGGTTTAAGAAATGTGCTATATGTTTTAGATGAGCCAAGTGCCGGATTGCATCCTGCAGACCATCAACGATTGATGAAAGTAATTAAATCTCTGGTTGAAAATAAAAATACCGTAATCGTTGTTGAGCACGACAGACAAACAATGCTTGAAGCAGATTATATAATAGATATTGGTCCCGGATCAGGTGAAGCTGGAGGCGAAATTCTTTTTAGCGGAAGTCTTGAAGAGTTTTTAAAAAGTGATTTGCCAAATAGTAGAACTCATAATTTTCTAATAAATAAAGAAGAATTTATTTATAGTCATACTGAGCAACGACCTGCCAGTAATGTCATGGTGAGCGGAGTCGAACCATTATCTGGCAGGAGTATTGTTACGAAAATTAATGCTTTTGGCATCCCAAACGCAATAAAACACAACCTTAAAAACATTACTGTAGAATTTAAAGCAAATTGTTTTAATGTAATAACAGGAGTATCGGGTAGTGGTAAATCAAGTTTAATAGATGAATTAATAGAAAAGTCTGTAGCAAATAAAACAAATGGCACAGAAATTTTCAAAAGAGTTATTCATTTAGACCAATCCCCGATTGGACGAACACCAAAGAGCAATCCGGCTACTTATACCGGTATGTCAGATTACATACGTGATCTATTTGCCGCATTGCCAGAATCACAAAAACGTGACTATAAAAAAGGACAGTTTTCTTTTGTTGTTAAAGGTGGAAGATGTGAAGCATGCGAGGGTGCTGGAGTGCAGGAAGTAGGAATGCATTTCTTAGGAAATGTTGAAGTGGTATGTGAAGAATGTGATGGAAAGCGATTTCATAAAGAAACTCTTGAAATTAAATACAAAGACAAAAATATATATGAAGTACTTGAGCTTTCAATAAAAGAAGCGCATGAGTTTTTTGAGAAAGAAAATAAAATAACACAATACACACAGGTATTACTTGATTTGGGGCTTGGTTATATTAAACTTGGTCAATCAAGTAATACTCTCTCTGGTGGTGAGGCTCAACGCGTAAAACTTGCAACAGAACTTGCCAAAACTTCAACAGGAAAAATTCTGTATATTCTTGATGAGCCAACAACCGGGCTTCATTTAGCCGATATTAAAGTTTTACTTTTAGCGCTACAAAAGCTTATAGAAAAAGGAAATACTGTTCTTTCAATTGAACATCATCCTGATTTTATTTTATCTTCTGATCACGTTATTGATCTTGGTCCGGGAAGTGGTGAAAATGGAGGGCAATTGTTATTTTCAGGAACTCCTAAAGAACTTATTGATTGTACAAATAGTATTACCGGAATAGAACTAAAAAAACATATTGCAAATGATGGTGAAAAGCTTAGTTGTTTTTCGCAAAAAAATGAAACATATGTCCACTCTTCTTTCAAAGAAGAAATAGAACTAAACGGAATAACTACTCATAATTTAAAAAACTTAAAATTAGCATTTCGATTAAACAGCATAACAACAGTTTGTGGAGTCTCTGGAAGTGGTAAATCCTCATTGGTTTTTGATACTTTAAATGCAGAAAGTCAGCGACGGTTTAATGATAGTCTTTCGTCTTATATCCGACAATTTATAGGAAAAACAGGAAATGCTGAGGTTGTTTCAGCTTTTGGTTTAACACCATCGGTAAGTATTGAAAAGAAAAGAGTAAGTTCAAATCCCCGTTCAACAGTAGGAACTTTTACAGGGATTTATGATTTGTTACGACTACTTTATAGTCGCGCCGGAAAATATCCTGAAGGAGTAAACCAGCTTTTAGCATCTTCTTTTTCTTTTAATAACGAATCAGGTGCATGTCAAGATTGCAAGGGAATGGGGTATGTTACCACATGTGATCCGGATAAATTAGTTTCTAATAAAGAATTGTCACTAATTAATGGTGCAATGAATGGGTCAAAAACCGGAAAATTTTATGGAGATCCATTCGGACAATATGTTGCTGCGTTAATAACAGTTGGTAAATCATTAGGCATTGATTATGATAAACCGTGGCAATTGTTATCAGAAGGAGAGAAAAATATTGCAATGTATGGTCATTCCGGAATGTTCGATGTAGATTGGAATTATAAACGTGGAAATGTTGAAGGAACTCATAATTTTAAAACAGAGTGGAAAGGATTTGTGAACCTTGTTAATGATGAATATTTTAGAAAACATGAAGATGGTCGTGGTGAAGCGATGCTTTCTTTAATGAGACATGAAAAATGTCCTGTATGTAATGGTAAACGATTAAATCAGGAATCTCTTTCTGTAACTGTTGCAGGTATGGATATTTCAGAGTTTTCAGCATTACCTATTGAAGAATGTTATTATCTATTAAATGACAATAAGTTTTTAATTAATTTCAAAACTCAACAACAAAGCTCAATTACTCTAACTATTTCTAAAGAAATTATAGCTTTGCTTGAACCGTTATTAAATGTAGGACTTGGATATATTTCTATTGATAGAATTCTTTCAGGTCTTTCTGGTGGCGAATTTCAGCGATTGCAATTAGCTGCCGGACTAAGTTCGGGATTAACAGGAATTACATATTTAATTGACGAACCATCTTTCGGGTTACATTCTAATGATTTGTCAAAAATTAAATCAGTTATAACAGGAATAAAAGATGCAGGAAATACTGTCGTAATGGTAGAACAATCAGAGGAACTAATTTCAATCTCAGATTATGTAATAGAACTTGGACCAGAAGGAGGTAAAAAAGGAGGAAGTATTATTGCAAAAGGAGTTCCAGACAGAGTTCTATCTCAAAGAAAAAAATCAGAAGTATTGCCATTTAATTTCTCTTTAACAAAGGGAATTATAATAGAAAAGGCATTTGCAAATAATTTAAAAGAAATTAATTTAGAAATTCCCGAAGGTGGGTTTGTTGTAATTTCTGGAGTTAGCGGAAGTGGAAAAACAAGTTTACTGAACGATGTTATTTACGAATCGTATTTAGCCGAAAAACCTGTTAACTGTAAGAATATTTCAGGGTTTAATAAATTTGAACAGATAGTTTCTGTTGAGCAGGAAATGCCCTTTCAATCTGCTTTAAGCATTCCGGCTACATATCTTGAAATATTTGATATAATTCGCGACACATTTGCAAAATCGAAAGAAGGTGTAACAAAAAGCTATAAATTATCGCATTTTTCATATCACACGAAAGATGGGCAATGTCCTAATTGCTTAGGAGCGGGAAGTATATCTGTAAGCCTTGATTATTTTACTGATGCAAAAGTGCCTTGTGAAATTTGTAATGGATTTAGATATAATTCAGAAGTTTTATTAATAAAAATAGATGGTTTTTCAATAGGCGATTTGTTAAATATATCTTTTTCTGAACTTAAATTATTTTTCGAAAAGAACTTAGCCGAGAAGAACAAAGCAAAATTTAATTCGATATTGCAATTAATTGAACAAATTGGATTGGGATATTTAACACTTGGGCAACCTTTAAATACTTTGTCAACCGGTGAAATGCAAAGGTTAAAATTAGTAAAGGCAATTTCGGAATCTTTAAAAAGTAAAACACTTTATTTGCTTGACGAACCAACTGGGGGACTTCATGCTTATGATATTGAAAAATTAATAAATCTTTTTCAGCAAATTATAAAAAAAGGAAGTTCTATTATTTGTGTTAGTCACGAACCGCTATTATTAAAGTGTGCAGATTGGCATATAGAAACTGGACCCGGTGCTGGGGCAAAGGGGGGAGAAATTGTTTATTCGGGCAGAGTAAGCTTATCAAAGTATTAAATGTTATAATTGTGTAATATACTGTTATGTTTTTCTAAAAAATGCTGTTTAATGTAAAGCGCGACATTAAAATATGTAAATAGTTGCATGTTGTAATAGTGTTGAAATTATGTAAAATACGTTATCCCGGGCAACGAAATTTACCCCTATTTTGTCTTAAATAGCAGAACAACTAAATAAACTAATTATGAAATACTTTTTATCTATAATGTTATTTTGGATAATAACATTTAGCAGTTTTGCACAATGTCCTTCTGCTGGACCAGATGCAACTGCCTGTGGACAAACAGCACAATTACATTCTTTAGGTGTAGCCGGTTACTGGACCGGACCTGTAGGTGCAATTTATTCGCCCTCCAATACTGACCCGAATGCTAATGTTTTTATTCCTTCATATGTAGGTGCTTCAGTTCAGGCAACATTTACATGGAACGAATCAGGTTGTACACCTGCTGATGATGTAATTATTACATTTATGAGATCTCCCCATGCTGAGGCGGGTATGTCACTTTCTGTTTGTGGAACAACAACACAGTTAGCTGCAGATACTATTGGTACAGGTATTATTAATGCCTATTGGACATCAAGTGTGCCGGGAGTACTTATTACACCTTCAGGAACTGATCCTATTCCGTGGAATCCAATGGTTGATGCATCGGTATTAGGTTCTGGTTTCTGGGTAAATAGTCAAAGATCTGTTTGGTTTTACTGGAACGGACAAAACACCTCAGGCTGCCTAAGTACGGATAGTGTACTTGTAACATTTTACCAGAAACCCGATGCACATGCAGGAATAGATACTGCTGTTTGCGGAAAGTCTTATGATTTGGGAGCTGCATGGAGTATAACAAGTCACAGTGGTATGTGGTCTATGTCAACAGCACCGCTACCTAATCCAGGTTCATCTAACTTTATTCCACCAACTTCTCCAACAGCAACTGTAACAGTTACAAATTATGGTGATTACTATTTTGTCTGGAAAGAAATGAATATTAACAATTCAGTATGTTTTGACAGAGATACAGTAAGGGTTGAGTTTATAGTTGTTCCAATGCCTGATGCAGGTTTAGATATTTCTGTTGCTGGTAATTGGGCATATATTTGTGCAACTCCATCTGTTCCTGGTGGATCTTGGTCAAGTCCTGCGGGTGGTATTGTATATTATGATACTCAAAATGGTAACATTACTCCTTTAAATCAATTTCAACCTTGTACATGGATTTATAATTCTTCCCTAAATGATACTATAACAATGTACTGGTTTGAAAGTAATGGCGTTTGTACGGGTTTTGATACTTTAAATGTTACTTTCAATAACCCACAAAATATATTTAACCTATATAATACTATCGTATTTGATAATTTATCAATATTTCCAAATCCTTGTAAGGATAATTGCAACATTCATTTCTATTTGCAGGAATCATCTCCTGTTGTGCTAGAAATTTATGATTTGCTTGGAAATAGAGTTGCAACAATATGTAACGAAACAAAGCAACAAGGCAATCACACCATTAATTATAGTTTTCAGAATAGTAATGCCGAACAATTATATTTAATCAGAATGGTAACTAATGAAGGGCAATCGGTAAAAAGAGTAATAAAATTATAAAATAATAAGCTGTCACAGGCAACGAAACTTACCCCTATTTTGTCTTAAATAGCAGAACAACTAAATAAACTAATTATGAAATACTTTTTATCTATAATGTTATTTTTGGTAATAACATTTAGCATTTTTGCACAATGTCCTTCTGCAGGACCCGATGCTATTGCCTGTGGACAAACAACACAATTACATTCTTTGGGTGTAAGTGGTTATTGGACCGGACCTGTAGGTGCAATTTATTCGCCTTCCAATACTGATCCGAATGCTAATGTTTTTATTCCTTCATATGTAGGTGCTTCAGTTCAGGCAACGTTTACATGGAACGAAACAGGTTGTACACCTGCTGATGACGTAGTTATAACATTTATTAAACCACCTCATTCAGAAGCCGGAATGTCCCAATCTGTTTGTGGAACAACAATGCAACTAGCAGCTGATACATTAGGCTCGGGTATTGTAAATGGTTGGTGGACTTCAAGTGTACCCGGAATACTCATTACACCTTCAGCTTTAGATCCTATTCCCTGGAATCCCATTGTTGATGCTTCGGTATTAGGTTCTGGTTTTTGGGTAAATAGTCAAAGGGCTGTTTGGTTTTACTGGCATGGACAAAATTCACAAGCATGTTTTAGTACAGATAGTGTTCTTGTAACATTCTATCAGAAACCCGATGCAAATGCAGGATTGGATACTGCTATTTGCGGACAATCTTATGATTTGGGCGCTGCGTGGAGTATAACAGGTCACAGTGGTATTTGGTCAATGCAAACAGTTCCACCTAGTCCAGGTTCTTCTAATTTTGTGCCTGCAAATGATCCTAATGGTGTTGTTACGGTTTCAAGTTATGGTATTTACTATTTTGTCTGGAAAGAAATAAATATTAACAATTCAGTATGTTTTGACAGAGATACAGTAAGGGTTGAATTTAAAGTTGTTCCAATGCCATCAGCAGGTTTAGATATAACAGTTTGCGGTTCATGGGCACATATTTGTGCAACACCAAGCGTGACTGGTGGCCAATGGAGTGGCCCAGCAGGCATAGCATATTATGATATACAAAATGGAACTTATACTCCTTCACAGATAGATTCTGCTTGTACCTGGATTCGATACCCATCTGAAAATGATTTAGTAACAATGTATTGGTTTGAAAGTAATGGTGTTTGTACTGGATATGATTCTGTAAATGTTTATTTTGCTTCTATTCAACCAGCTATTTCATTAGGTGATCCGGCAGATTCAGTAGTTTGCGGTCCTGTTTGCCCGGTTTTAAATGCCCAATTGCCTGCATATGGTTATGGATACTGGATGGATACTGTTATGAACACACAATTTATACCATCAGCAAATGTTCCAGATCCTTATGCTTTAATTGATACCGGTGGTATAAATTATTCTGGTATTCATTCTTTTTATTGGATTACTGTTAATGGTATATGCAGAGATACTTCAAACGTTGTTAGGGTTAGATTTAAAGAGTCTCCAAGAGCTGTTGCCGGAACCGATATTACAGTTTGTGGTCAATGGGCTCATCTAAATGCAACGCCTGCAATTCAAGGGGTTGGTCAATGGATTTGCCTCTCTGGCGGTGTAGAGTTTTATGATACAATAAACGGGAATCTTATGCCTACAAATAGTTTATTACCATCCACCTGGATTAAGTCTTCATCTGTAAATGTTTTAAAGATGATGAGATGGGGGGTATTATTTGACGATTGTTTGTCTGTTGATACTATTGATGTTTCTTTTCAGGATTGTGGATTTGCCGGACCTGATGATATTACCTGTGGGCAATCTTATACTTTTAATGCTATACCGAATTTTATTAATGGCAGTTCTTTTCAATGGAGTTGTTTAACAGCACCTGTATTGTTTTCAAATAGCACGTTGTTAAATCCACAAGTAATTTTACCAAATTATTCTTCTGTTAGTACTGTTTATACTTTTGTGCTTACCGAAACAAATCTTTTAAATTCTTTTAGTAACTCAGATACAGTAAGCATTACTTTTTTTGACGGCTGTAATGAAATAAAAGGGACTGTTTTTTATGATTTAAATTTAAATGGAACCTTTGATAATGGAGATCAATCTGCAGCTAATATTGTTGTTAAAATAGATAATGATTATGTAGCTACCGATTTATTTGGTAAGTATAATTATATTGCTTTGTCAGGTAATCATAATATTTCAATTCCGTCTCTTCCAAATTCAATTCAGGCAAGTCCAAATACACACACTGCTGTTTTTTCGGGGTCGGGGGCAATAGATTCTCTAAATAATTTTGCATTAACATTATGTACTGATACAAGTTTATCTATATATGGTTATTTAACTAATGCAAGACCCGGATTTACTTGTATGCATAATTTTAATGCATGTAATAATGGTCAATATTCAATTATCACAAGTATTAAAATTATTATTGATTCAAGAATTACTTTTGATTCAGCTTCAATTGCTCCGGATGTTATTAATGGTAATGTTTTAGAATGGAATAATATTCTATTGCCTGCCAATTTTTATAGAGGAATTAGTATTAATACAACAATTCCTTCTACCTTAGCAATAGGAACTTTACTTAAAGATTCTGCATATGTTTTTCCTGTTATAGGAGATATACAACCTTTAAATAATTCAACTTTTCCTCAAAGAGCAGTTGCTGGATCTTTTGATCCAAATGAAAAGACAGTTAGTCCAATAAATGGGCTTACACCAGCGCAATTAGCAGCAGGTAATAGTCTGGACTATACAATACATTTTCAAAATACAGGAACAGATACTGCATTTACTGTTGTTTTAAAAGACACATTAAGTTCATTGTTAGATGTTGGAACATTACAAATAATAGGTTCAAGTCATCCTGTAAACATGCAAATACTTGATCATGGTACTGTAATTTGGACATTCCCAAATATCTTATTGCCAGATAGCAATGTTAACGAACCACTAAGTAATGGTTATATAAGTTACAGTATTAAACCAAAAACAAATTTAACTGTTGGTGATTTGATAGAAAATACAGCTTATATTTATTTCGATTATAACTTACCAGTTGTTACGAATACTACATCATCTTACATTTATGATCCGATTTCGGTAAGCGAACAGACAATAGATGAAAGTAATTTATATGTTTCACCAAATCCATTTACAGATAATTGCAACATTCATTTCTATTTGCAGGAATCATCTCCTGTTGTGATTGAAATTTATGATTTGCTTGGAAATAAAGTTGCAACAATATGTAACGAAACAAAGCAACAAGGCAATCACACCATTAATTATAGTTTTCAGAATAACACCACAGAACAATTCTATTTAATCAGAATGGTAACTAATGAAGGGCAGTCGGTAAAAAGAGTAATAAAACTATAACTTATTGTTGTAGTCAGGTCGAAAGACCTGACTACAGTATACCAACAGTTTTAATAAAATTAATTTATCGGGCAACCAAATCAAAAATAATTTGTCTTATTAACATACTGCTTAAAATTATAATTATGAAAAACTATATTTATCTGTTATTATTATTTGCTTTGTTAACTTTTAAAGGAAATTCTCAAAATAGTTTATGTAATGGAGCATTACCTTTAGGAACCGACACAACATTTATTTTTCCATTAAGTATTAATACAGGAACAGCTGAAGTAGGTCCAAATTATGGATGTCTAACATCGTTACCAAATCCTTCATGGTACTATTTATTAGTAGAACAACCGGGAGATATCTCTATTGAAATTCATACAGTTCCACAACAAGATGTTGATTTTGTTTTGTGGGGACCATTTACTTCCAATACTGCACCTTGTTTAAATCAACTTACTGCAATTGGAACTCCAGTATCGCATCATAGTTCAGGTGCCGGGGGTGGTTATCCTGATGGCAATATGATAGATTGTAGTTCCGATCCTTCATGGCAGGAGTATGCTTATATTCCAAATTCACAAACCGGACAATACTATATTATTTTATTTACAAATCCGTTAAATCAGGCAGCAAATATTATATTTAAGCAAACTAATATTGGGCAGGGAGGTGCAGGCACTATTAACAATTATAATGTTTATTGTAATTTTGATACAATCACTACAATTGTTGGAGCTTGTAATCCATTAACAAATCAATATTCTGTTTCTGGTGATATGTATTTTCATTTTTCCCCATCAAATTATTTAATGACTGGCGAGATTATTTTAACTGATCAACCAAGTGGAATCACCTATATTTTTAATTGGCCATTCATAAACTCTTCAAGTCCTGTAGCATTTAATCTATATGGTAATTTTTCTGATGGAGCTTCACACACTTTAACTGCAATCTTTACTAATGCCCCTAATTGTATGTATACTACAACATATATTGCACCTGCTGCATGCTTAACTTGTACAGCAAATGCAGGTCCCGATATTTCAGTGTGTGGTTTAACTACAACGCTTAATGCTACAGTAAATACAGGCGATGTTAATACTCAATGGCTACCACAATCAGGTATAACATATACTAATATATATTCTCCAACTGCCGTAATTACTGCTTCTTATCCTGGAATATTTAATTTAATATGGCAGGTAACAAATTCTGTTGGAATTACTTGTACTGATACTGTTAAAGTAACTTTTACTCAACAACCTGTTGCAAATGCAGGACCCGATGCTAATGTTTGTCAACTAAATTATACAATGGCAGCAATTCCTAGTGTAATGGGTGCTGCAGTGTGGACTCAATTAAGTGGACCAGTAATGGGTGTATTAACAAATCCGACTTCTCCAACTTCTTCTTTTACTGTGCCTCAACCAGGGTCTTATTCGTTCATTTGGACTGAAACCAACGGTGGCTGCGTTGATTCTGATACTGTAACAATTAATTTTCAATCGGTTCCTACTTCAACTTTTGCCGCAGAATCTCCTATTTGTTTAGGTGATTCAGGTGTTGTTGTTTACACTGGTACCGGAGGATTTATGTCTACTTATTCATGGAATTTTGGAACCGCAACAGTATTATCTGGCACTGGTGTCGGACCATTTTATGTTACATGGAGTGCTGCGGGAATTTATGATATTAGCCTTGTTGTTCAAAATAATGGTTGTATGAGCATATTAACCAATCATCAGGTTCAGGTAAATTCTGGAACCCCAGGTTGCTGTATTATTCCAACGCCAAATGCCGGACCCGATACTGCAGTATGTGGTTTAACATATCAGTTACAAGGTTCTTTACCTGCTCCGGGGAATGTATCAAGTTGGTCTATGGTATCTGGTCCTGGAATTTCTAATATTATTGGCTATAATGTTACTGTTACATCAGCTGGGACATATACTTTTCAATTACACGAAATTAATGGCATTTGCGATTCTTCAGATTTTGTTACAATTATTTTTAATTCGGTACCAATGCCAGATGCGGGCTTAGATTTTTTTGTATGCGGAAAATTTGCACATATTTCTGCAACAACAACTACTACTGGTGGTCAGTGGAGTGGTCCAGCTGGTATAGCATATTATGATGCCCCTATTGATTCTACGAGTCACTATAATCCTACTTATGCCGATTCTTCCAGTACATGGATTCGTGCTATAGTTTATGAAAATGATACCGTTACAATGTATTGGTTCGAAAATAATGGTTCCTGTACAAATTACGATTCAGTAAATGTATACTTTGGCAGTATTATGCCTGCAAACCATCTTGTAAATCCTGCTGATTCTGTAGTTTGTGGTCCTGTTTTTAATCTTTTGAATGCACAATCATCAGGGTATGGTTATGGATATTGGTTAGATACTGTAATGTCAACAATTTTCACGCCTCTCCCTACAAATCTAAATCCTGTTGTAACAATTAACAGCAATAATTATGGTTATCACGATTTTTACTGGATTACAGTAAATGGAATTTGTAGAGACACGTCAACTGTTGTCAGGGTTAATTTTAAAACAAATAAAATAGAAGGAATTGCTCAATCATCTTTGGTTACTGATTTCTCTAATTTTAAGGCAGAATTATTTAATGATGTTAGTTACGAAAATAGTCCATTTAGCAATTGCAATCTTACTTCATCAGGAAGTTTTTCTCTTTGGGCTGAACCTAATCAAAACTACTATTTAAAATTATCTAAAATTAATCCGTTACTTTATCCGGGCATTGCAAATTCATATTACAATAACTCTTACAGCTGGGAAAATGCAACTATTTTAACAGCTACTGGTAGTTGTGATACATTAGCGGCAAATTTACCTTTGTATACAATGACACCAGCTACTGGGGGACAATGCAGAATTTATGGTTTTGTTAGGTATGATGGTTCTCTTGCTCCTGTTGCAAATGCTACTGTATATATTAGGTATCAACCTAATCAGCTTCCTGCACGATTTGAATTAACAAATCAGAATGGATATTATTCAATTAACAATATTCCAAACGGTAATTATAAATTGTATGTTGATATGCCCGGATTACCTCAGGTAACAAATCATCATATAGTTATAAATTCAAACGATACAGTATTTGCAAATGTTAATTTTATTGTTGACACTACTTCTATTTACAAAGACTATGGATTTGGAATTTATGCCGACACTACAGGTTTTATTGGAGTAAATGAAATTTTTGTAGAGAACAATGATTTTATATGTTTCCCAAATCCGGCGTCTGATTTTATAAAAATAATTTTTAGTAATGAAATTAATGAATCTTCAATAATAACAATATACAACATTGAAGGCAAGGCAGTAATAGAAAAAACAATTTTACGGTCTGAAACGAAAGTTGACCTAGGTTCACTTAGTTCAGGAATTTATACAATAGAAATTAAAAACGATAAGTTTGTAAAAAGAGAGAAATTTGTAAAACTGTAATATGAAATGTTGTCAAGTCGAAAGACCTGACAACAGGTAATGTTATAACATTATATTTAAAAGCTGCTCGAAATTTGCAGCTTTTTTTTATTTCCAGAAATTTGTATATTTACCTCAACAAAAATAAACTATTATGAAAAAACTATTACCTATTCTGTTAGTTATCTTATGTTTGTACTCAAACGCACAAATTACAATTTATCAACAGGATCTTCCTCAACCGGGAGATACATTTATGCTTTATGTAGATAAAACTCCAACTGTTTCTTTGGGAACAGCATCTGCTTCGGCTCAGGTTTGGAACTATAGTGCATTGGCAAATGATTCAACCAAATATGCGCCATACGGAATAACAGCAAATCTTGCTTTTAGTGCTTCTTTTCCAAACTCTAATACTTATACTTACGGTCCTGCTGTTTTGTATGGCGGGCCAGGAGCTCCAAGTCCGGGTGCCGGCGTTGGTTATACAATGTGGTCTGTAAATTCAACCGGAATGTGGGTTGAAGGTTATCGCAGCGATTATGATGGACATGGTGAGAAAAACATTAATCCAAATCCAAAAGAAATGCTGATGCCTGTTCCTTGTACTTATGGTCATAATCAGAATTATGATTCGAAATGGGAAGTGAGTATTGCATATGTTCCAACTGACTTTGACACTTTATACAGAAGCCGTACCCATAAAAATATTAATTGCGATGCATGGGGAAGCATGACCACACCTTATGGAGTGTTTTCAAATGTTATAAGAGTACATGAGTTTTCAGTTACAACAGATAGTGTATTTGCATCATTTGGTGGTACAACGTATTATTCATTGTTATTTAAGAAAGACACAATAAATAAATATTTATTCTGGGCTCCAACCGAAAGGCATCCTGTAGCAATTGCTTATTGTAATAATGCAGGGATTTTGCAAAGAATAGAGTATGTGTCATGGGCACATCTGAATGTTAATCAGGTTAATTCTGATGAAGTTTCAATTTCTGTTTTCCCAAATCCTGTTTCAGATTATGCAACAATTAAAATCGATGGTAATTTAAAGGGTGAAAAATATTTAATTAGAATTTTAGATCTTTCGGGTAAAGAGATTTTTAAGCAAAGCTCTAAAGACAATCTAAATTCAATTTCTGTAAAAACTTTTGACCAAGGTTTATATTTTGTAGAAATTGAAACAGAAACCGGCAAAGTATTTAAATCAAATTTTGTTGTAAAATAGACAGTTACGACAAAGAAAATATTTTTTTCAAACAAGGTGAATATTTTATCTATTAATAGGTGAAATATTCATTTTGCTTTTAACTTTACGAGATTATTTCGATATATATCATTACAAAATAAAATTATTTAAATGGCTGAAATTAAACTTTTACCCGACTATCTTTTTGAAGTAAGCTGGGAAGTATGCAATAAAGTTGGTGGTATTTACACTGTAATCTCAACAAAAGCAAAGTCAATAGTAGATGATTTAAAAGATAATTACATATTAATCGGACCTGATGTTTGGAAAGAAACACATCATAATACAGAATTTATTGAAGATAAATTTTTATTTAAAACATGGCGCAGGCAGGCTGAGATTGAAGGTCATAAATTTAAGATTGGTCGTTGGGATATTGCTGGTTCACCAGTAGTTATATTAGTTGATTTTACTCCATACTTCAGTCAGAAAGATAAAATATTTTACGATTTCTGGGAAAATTACCACTTGGATTCACTTCATGGTCAGTGGGATTATATGGAGCCTACTCTTTTTGGGTATGCTGCTGCTAAGCTTATTGAAAGTTTTTATGAATTTTCGCATACCTCAAAAGATCGCATCATAGCTCATTTTCATGAGTGGATGACAGGCTCAGGAATACTATATTTGAAAAAAGAAGTTCCACAAATTGGAACGCTATTTACTACTCACGCCACAACTGTTGGTCGTTCAATTGCAGGAAACGGATTACCATTATACAGAGATCTTGAAAAATATAATGCAAACGAACTTGCCGAAAAATTTAATATTCAGTCAAAGCAATCACTCGAAATGCTTTCTGCAAATAACTGTGACGCATTTACCGTTGTTAGTGAAATTACCGATAGGGAATGTATTCAGTTTCATAATAAAAAAGCAGATGTAATTACACCAAATGGTTTTGAAGATTCATTTGTACCGTTAGATTGTGATTTTGAAGAAAAGCGACAAGTTGCAAGAAATAAATTATTTAACGTTACCGAAGCACTACTTAATCAGGAAATTGACCGAAACAGCCTGTTGATTATCAATAGTGGTCGTTATGAGTTTAGAAATAAAGGAATTGATCTTTTTATTGATTCGATGGCCGAAATAAATGATAATCCGGATTTTAAGAAACAAATTGTTGCTTATATTACTGTTCCGGCAAATCATGCTGGTCCGCGTACCGAATTAATAGAGCGAATTCATAACTGTGATTTTAACAATCCTATTTCACATGAATATTTAACTCATAATCTTCACGATTTTGAGTACGATCCGATTTTAAAAAGAATAAAAGAGAAAAATCTTAACAATGGTCCTAATGATAAAGTTAAAATAATATTTGTTCCTTGTTATTTTAATGGAGTAGATGGAGTATTTAACTTACCTTATTATGATTTGTTAATTGGTTTTGACTTATCGGTATTTCCTTCATATTACGAGCCATGGGGATATACTCCGTTAGAAAGTGTTGCATTTCATATTCCAACAGTTACAACAACATTAGCTGGATTTGGACTATGGATAAAACAACAGGGAGACGAAAGAGGTGATGGCATCAAAGTTATTGAACGTGATGATTTTAATCAGGATGAGGTATTTCATAAAATTGCAAAATTTATTTTGGAATATGATTCTAAATCAGAAAGTGAAATTGCATCGGCCAGACAAATCGCATATGAAATTTCTCAAACTGTTTTATGGAAAAATCTTATAGCTTATTATCATGAAGCATATCATGTTGCTCTTACAAAAGCCGAATTAAGAATAGAGGATTATAAACACAAACAATTACCAGAAGGGTTAAAATCACTTAAAAATATTGATACAGTAAAACCTGCATGGAAAAAAGTTTTTATTAAATCATTTATTCCTGAAAGTCTTTTTAATTTACAAAAACTTTCTAAAAATCTTTGGTGGTCGTGGAATTACGATGCTCACGAGCTGTTCGAAATGATTGATAGTCAATTATGGGAAGAGGTAGGACACAATCCAATTGTATTGCTTGAGTCAATTACACTTGAAAAATACAGAGAACTGGAAAAAGATCAAATGTTTCTCGAAAAATTAAACAGAGTAAATTCTGCTTTTGATGAATATATGAAATCCAAACATACTACCAATGATAAGCAAATTGGATATTTTAGTATGGAGTTTGGTTTGCACGATACTTTAAAAATATATTCAGGAGGATTGGGAATATTGGCAGGGGATTATCTAAAGCAAGCAAGCGACTCAGGAGCTAATATTGTTGGAATCGGTTTGTTATATCGATATGGATATTTTGCACAATCTCTTTCAGTTTCCGGCGAACAAATTGCAAATTATGTTCCACAAAGATTTACTGCACTTCCTTTGCACCCTGTTAGAAATGAAAAAGGAGAATGGGTAATTATTAATTTACCAATGCCGGGTCGTTTGTTACATGCAAAAGTTTGGAGAGTTGATGTGGGAAGAGTTCCATTGTACTTACTTGATGCAGATATTGAAGAAAACTCTGATGCCGACAAATCAATTACCTATCAACTTTATGGTGGAGATTTGGAACATCGCCTTAAACAAGAAATTCTGTTAGGTATTGGTGGTATTAAAATGCTTGATGCTATTGGTATAAAACCTGAAATATATCATTGTAATGAAGGTCATGCAGCTTTTATTGGTTTAGAAAGGTTAAGGAAATGTGTTGAATTAAGACGCATGAATTTTTATGAAGCATTAGAGGTTGTTCGCGCTTCTTCATTATTTACAACCCATACACCGGTTCCTGCAGGGCACGATGCCTTCCGCGAAGACATGATAAGAACTTATCTTTCATATTTTACAGATAAACTAAATATTAGTTGGGAAACATTAATGGGACTGGGTCGTGTTCGCGAAGATGATATAAAGGAAACATTTTCGATGTCGGTTCTTGCATGTAAATTTTCTCAGGAAGTAAATGGTGTAAGTAAAATACATGGAAAAGTTTCACGTACTATGTTTAATCCTTTGTGGAGTGATTATTTTCCGCAGGAATTACATGTAGGTTATGTAACAAATGGAGTTCATTTTCCAACCTGGGTTGCAAAACCATGGTGGGGATTATATAACGAATATTTACCAAAAGAATTTATTAACGATCAGTCAAATAAAAATTCGTGGTCGGCAATAAATAAAGTTCCCGATGAAAAAATCTGGGAAGTAAGATCACAATTGCGTCAGGAATTATTTGTAACAATTCGCAAAAAATTAATGGAAGGACTTGAAAATCGCCAGGAAAATCCTACATTAGTTTTAGAAACTGTTGAAAGACTTAACGAAAACGCATTAACAATAGGCTTTGCACGTCGTTTTGCAACTTATAAAAGAGCTCATTTAATTTTTAGTAATTTAAAACGATTAGCAGAATTAGTAAATAATAAGGAAAAGCCAGTACAATTTATTTTTGCAGGAAAAGCACACCCTGCAGATAAAGCCGGACAGGATTTAATTAAAAAAATAGTAGAAATATCACGTTTACCAGAGTTTGTAGGTAAAATCCTTTTCCTTGACAACTATGATATTGAGCTTGCAAAAAAATTAGTGCAAGGTGTTGATGTTTGGTTAAACACTCCAACCCGACCACTAGAGGCTTCCGGAACAAGTGGAGAAAAAGCAGTAATGAACGGAGTAGTTAATTGCAGTGTGTTAGATGGATGGTGGGCAGAAGGATATGTTAAAGGTGCAGGCTGGGCTCTTAAAGAAGAACGTACATATGACAATCAAAATTTTCAGGATGAACTGGATGCAGAAACATTATACTTCCTTTTCGAAAATGAGATTGTTCCAACATTCTACAATAATGATAAATCTGGTTTGCCTACAAAGTGGATTGCTCACATTAAGAAAACAATTGCTGATATAGTTCCACGCTTTACAATGAAACGTCAGCTTGACGACTATTATTCAAAATATTATAACAAATTGTTAGAAAGAAGAAGCTTGCTTTTTGAGAACAATTTCGAAATGGTTAGAAAGATTGCTGCCTGGAAACAAAAAATGATTAGAGGATGGGAAAGTGTTGAAATTGTTTCAGTCGATTGTCACGATTCTACACAAAAACCATTATTACTTGGTGAAGACTTTGTTGCAGAAATAGTATTAAACCTCCACGAAATACCAACTTCTGATATAGGGATTGAAATTGTTTTTGGACAAAAAGTATTTGACGAGGTGAAAGAAATACATTTTATTGAAGAAATGAAACCAATTGCAGAACATGGTGGAGTCGTTACATTTAAATGTGTTGTTCCGGCAACCCGTTCAGGTGTTTATGACTACTCTTTCAGGGTATTCCCTAAAAATCACGATTTGCCTCATCGAATGGACTTCCCTTTGGTTAAATGGATTTAGTGATTTTAGATGCTATTGTTAGGTGGGATTAATTTTTAATTCCACCTAAAATTTTTTACTTTTGCGTTTCATTTTAGCACTAGATCATTGAACATATACTCAAGAAAACAAGTCTGGAAACTTTTACTTCTGATTATTGCCGTAATAATTGGAATATCATCTCTTTGGGTTACAAATAATTTAGTAAATAAGTTAGAACTTGAAGAAAGAAAAAAAATCGAACTCTGGGCAAAAGGAATGAAAGCTCTGGCTAATACTGAAAACCCCAATCAGGATATAACTTTTATTTTTGAAGTAATAAAAAATAACGAAACTGTTCCTGTAATTATAGCTGACGAAAATGACAGTATAGTTGTATTTCGTAATCTTGATTCTCTAAAAACTAATGATCCATCATATTTAAAAAGCAGGCTTACGGAAATGAAAAAGCACTGCGAACCAATAGAAATGATAAGGTCAGAGAAATTAACTCGAATTGTTTATTACGAAGATTCTACCATTCTTATTCAACTTCTTTATTACCCTTATATTCAATTAGCTGTAATATTTCTTTTTATTTTGGTTGCATATTTTGCTTTCAGTTCATCACGTAAAGCAGAGCAGAATCAGGTTTGGGTTGGAATGGCAAAAGAAACAGCTCATCAATTAGGTACGCCAATTTCTTCATTAATGGCATGGATAGAATTACTATCACTAAAAAATGTAGATCAGGAAATACTATTAGAAATTGGTAAGGATATTAAACGATTGGAAATTGTTACCGAACGGTTTTCTAAAATTGGTTCTGGCACAAGCCTGGTACCTGTAAATGTTATAGAAGTACTTAATAATGTTGTTAGTTACATGCGAACTAGAACTTCATCAAAAGTTCAGTTTATATTAAAATTTCCAGTAACAGGAGAATTGATAGTTCCACTAAACCCTCCCCTTTTTGAGTGGGTTATAGAGAATATTTGTAAGAATGCTATTGATTCAATGGAAAGTTCTGGTACAATTGAAATTTCATTGTTTGATCAAATGCAGGTACTTTTTATTGATATAAAGGATACCGGAAGAGGAATTCCAAAGTCAAAACAAAAAACAGTTTTTCAACCTGGGTATACTACCAAAAAACGTGGTTGGGGCTTGGGTTTGAGCCTGTCAAAAAGAATTATTGAGGTGTATCATAATGGAAAAATATTTGTAAAATCTTCGGAAGTTAATGTGGGTACTACATTTCGTATTGCTTTGAAAAAATAATTGTCGGATTTATACTTTTTGACAAAAAGTATATTTATTTCCTTAAATAACACTTGTTTACCTTTATAAAATTAGTTTTTGAGTTTTTTATTCTGATAATATTTATACCTTTGCGAAAATTTTTTCGAAAGTGAAAAAGATGAAAGAGTTTATAATTCCTTTCATAGGATTGAAGACGGGTGAGCACGTATTCGACTATAAGATAGGGACTTCATTTTTGAAGAATTTTAATAATTCTGAAATAAAAGACATTGAGCTGAACGTGGAAGTGAAAATGATAAAAAACAATAATTTACTGGAATTCAATTTTCAGCTAAATGGAAGTGTGCAGGTTGAGTGCGATATTTGCCTCGACGATGTAAGCTTACCTGTTGACTATCATTCATACCTTATTGCAAAACGCGAAAATGTTGAGGATGCAGAAGATGATATAGTGTATCTTAAACCAGATGAGAGCGAGATAGATATATCACAATTTATTTACGAATGCATTGTTTTTTCTTTGCCCTTAAGAAGAGTTCATCCTGATAAGAGAGGAAAAAATAAATGTAATCCGGAAATGATTAAAAAACTAAAGTCACATTTAGTTGATAATGTAGAAGAAACATCAGATCCACGTTGGAATGATTTAAAAAATTTGTTGAATAATTAAATAATAAGAAAATGCCACATCCAAAAAGAAAACACTCTAAACAAAGAAGAGACAAAAGGAGAACCCACGATAAGGCTATAGCTCCTACCTTAGCAACTTGTTCAAATTGCGGAGCAACTGTACAATTTCATCATGTTTGTCCAGAATGCGGTTTCTACAGAGGCAAAAAAGCCATTGAGAAAGAAGTAGCTGTTTAATTTTCGTTAATGAAGATTGGTGTTGATATTATGGGTGGCGATTTCGCCCCCGAGTTTACACTACAAGGTGCTGTAATGGCACGTAAACAACTTTCTGAGGAAGTAAAATTAGTTTTAATAGGCCCTGCCGAAAGAATTAATACACTTCTTTTAGAACAAAATGAAAATTTAAATAATTATGAGGTTGTTGATGCCCCTGATGTTATTGAAATGGGCGATCATCCTGCAAAAGCATTTGCTCAAAAACCAAAATCCAGTATTTCTGTTGGTTTCGACCTGTTAAATACTGGTAAAATTGATAGCTTTGCAAGTGCTGGTAATACTGGTGCTGTTTTAGTTGGGGCAACTTATACAATAAAATCAATACCAGGTGTTATTCGCCCATGTATTGCTGCTACCGTACCTCGTAAAGACGGAAGTAATCTGATTCTTGCCGATGTTGGTATTAATCCCGATTGCAAACCTGATGTGTTATATCAGTATGCAATTCTGGCATCAAAGTATGCAGAACATATTTATAACATTAACAATCCACGCGTTGGACTTTTAAATGTTGGTTCTGAACCAGAAAAAGGGAATCTTCTTGCTAAAGCAACCTATGATTTAATGAAAGAAACTTCTCATTTTAATTTCATTGGAAATATAGAAGGAAACGATTTATTTAATAGTGATAAAGCCGATGTTGCTATTTGTGATGGCTTTGTTGGAAATATTTTATTAAAACAAGCCGAAGGATTTTACCAAATGCTTAAAGAAGGCAATTTAGCTAACGAATATGTTGAAAGGTTTAATTTTGAAAATTATGGTGGATTACCAATTTTGGGTGTAAACAAAACTGTTGTTATTGGTCATGGAGCTTCTACTTCTAAAGCAATAATGAATATGATTATTCTCACCTATAATGTTGAAAATTCAAAATTAATTTACAAACTGAAAGAAATTTTTTAAAATCATGCAAAACTTAAGAGCTGTAATTACTGGAGTTGGCAGTTATGTTCCTGATTATATTTTAACTAACGAGGAACTTAGTAAGATGGTTGACACTACTGATGAGTGGATAATGACACGCATTGGTATTAAAGAAAGACATATTTTACGCGAACCGGGAAAAGGATCTAGTGATTTAGGTGTTGAGGCGGTAAATCAACTTCTGCAAAAAACAAAAATAAAACCTGAAGAAATAGAGTTGCTAATTTGTGCTACAGTTACTCCTGATATGCAATTTCCTGCAACTGCAAATGTTATTTGCGATAAAGTAGGAATAAAAAATGCTTTCAGTTATGACTTAAATGCAGGTTGCAGCGGTTTTCTTTATGCTTTAGCTACTGGTTGTAAGTTTATTGAAACAGGAAAATATAAAAAAGTAATTGTTGTAGGTACCGAAAAAATGTCATCAATTGTTGACTATACAGATCGTTCTGTTTGTCCGATTTTTGGCGATGGTGCAGGTGCCGTAATGTTAGAGCCAACAACTGAGAATATCGGAATTATTGACGAGATTTTACTTTCAGATGGAGTTGGCAGAGTTCATCTACATCAAAAAGCAGGAGGATCGGTAAAACCTGCATCCTTTGAAACCATTGCAGCTAAAGAGCATTTTATATATCAGGAAGGTCAACCCGTTTTTAAATGGGCTGTTTCTAAAATGGCAGATGTTTCCGTTGAAATTATGGAACGAAATAACATTAAACCCGAAGATCTTGCATGGCTTGTTCCTCATCAGGCAAACATGAGAATAATTGATGCAACTGCTAATCGTATGAAATTAGATAAGAAGCAGGTTATGATTAACATACAGAAATATGGCAATACAACTTCTGCTACCTTGCCATTATGTTTGAGTGACTGGGAACCACAACTTAAAAAAGGCGATAATATTATTTTATCTGCATTTGGAGCCGGATTTACATGGGGAGCTATTTATTTAAAATGGGGCTATAATAGCTGATTTCTATTTATTTTCTTTTTGTAATTTGTTATTTTACTCTGTATTTCCATTTCTTAATTTTCTGTATAATTTTACTTCTTTAAAATTATTTAGTTAATGCGAAATTGGCTTGCTGATTTCTTTCAGCTTTTTTATCCGAATATTTGTGCTGCATGTGGTGAAAGACTTTTAACACAAGAGAAAGTTATTTGTACTAGATGTCTTGTAGATTTGCCTCGTACCAATTTTCATTATGAACATGATAACCCTGTAAGCCAGTTGTTTTGGGGTAGAGTAAACGTACAAAATGCAACAGCATTATTCCGGTTTCAAAAAGGGTCTCGTTTTCAGGACTTATTACACTTACTTAAATATAATGGTAGGCAAGATATTGGAGAAGAATTAGGAAGACAATTAGGCTTTGAATTAAAAAAATCTGAATTATTTAATTCTGTTAACGTTGTTATTCCGGTACCATTACATCCTAAACGCGAGAAAAAACGTGGATATAATCAAGCAGAATGCATTGCTAAAGGAATTGCAGATAGTATGGGAATTGAGATTCAGTCCCGAAATATGGTGAGAAGTGTTGAAACCCAAACTCAAACAAAAAAGTCAAGAATTGAAAGGTGGCAAAATTTAGACTCCATCTTTAAAATAAAGAAACCCGAAAAACTTAATAACAAGCATATCCTTTTAGTGGACGATGTTGTAACTACAGGTGCAACATTAGAAGCATGTGCTCAGGCAATATTAAAAACCGAAGGTGTAAAAGTAAATATTGCCGCATTGGCAACAGCTTAAATTAATATGACAACAGAAAAATATAAAATTATTAATGATCCTGTTTATGGATTTATTAATATGCCATTAGGTAAAAATCATTTACTCGTAAAACATCCATGGTTTCAACGATTAAGGCATATTCGACAGCTTGGATTGGCTTTTTTAGTTTATCCGGGTGCTATACATACACGTTTTCAGCATGCGCTTGGTGCACATTATTTAACTACACTTGCTGTTGATGTTATTAGAAGTACTGGTACTGAAATAACTAATGAAGAATCTTCGTCAATATGTGCTGCAATTTTATTGCATGATATTGGACATGGACCATTTTCACATGCACTTGAACACACTTTTTTATATAACATTAGACATGAAGTGATTTCTGAATTGTTTATGGAAAGCCTAAATAAAGAGTTAGGCGGTCACCTTGATTTAACTTTGAAAATATTTAAAAATAATTACCATAAAAAATTTTTACATCAGCTTGTTTCCAGTCAGCTAGATATGGATAGATTAGACTACCTTAAGCGCGACAGCTTTTTTACCGGTGTTTCCGAAGGAGTTATAGGTAGTGATAGGATAATAAAAATGTTGAACGTTGTTAACGATAATTTAGTTGTTGATGAGAAGGGAATATATTCTATAGAAAAATTTCTTATCGCAAGAAGATTAATGTACTGGCAGGTTTATTTTCATAAAACAGTACTTGCTGCAGAGCAGATGTTAGTTAATATAATGCAAAAGGCAAGAGAATTAATTTTGCAGAAAGTAAATTTACAGATGACAACAACAATGTTTAAGTTTTTGTCTAACAATTACACTGAGAATGATTTTCGTAATAATCCTAATTTATTAAATGATTTTTCAAAACTTGATGATAACGATTTGCTTTCATCAATAAAACTTTGGGCAGAATGTGATAATAAGGCGTTTTCATTACTTTGCAACAGGTTTATAAACAGACAGCTCCTAAAGATTGAAATTCAGAATGAGCCTTTTTCAAAAGAGAAAATAGACGAATACATTGCTAAAACTTCAAAAATATTTGGAATTACCGGTGATGAGGCTAAGTCTTTTGTGTTTACAAATTCAGCAACAAATAATGCCTATAATGCAAATGATGACCGAATAAATATTCTTTACAAATCAGGAGATATTAAAGATATCACTATAGCTTCTGATATGCTGAATCTTCAGATATTGTCGAAAAATGTTGTAAAATACTTTTTTTGTTATCCCGAAGAATGTCGCAAATAATAGCATAATAAATAGTTAATTAGCGCAGTAGCTAAACGGTTTAGGAATTTTGATATTGTTAATTTTGGAATTACTTTTACAAAAAGTTTATTGATGGAATTTTCTGCAAAAAATATTGCTGCATTTTTAAATGGAACTATTGAGGGAGATCCAGATGTTATTGTCACTTCTATTGCAAAAATTGAAGAGGGGAAAGCAGGAGATTTATCCTTTTTGAGCAATATGCTTTATGAAAAATATTTTTATACCTCTAATTCAAGTATAATTTTAATCAATAACGATTTTGAACCAAGCCAAAAAGTTAATGCTACATTAATTAGGGTAGAAAATGCTTATCAGGCATTTGCAGATTTACTGGAGCTTTATCAGAAAACAATCTCATGCCCCAAAGGGATAGAGCCTCAGAGTTTTATAGATAACACAGCTACTATTGAAGAAAATGTTTATGTTGGTGCTTTTACTTACATAGCAAAAAATGCAAAAATTGGTAAAGACTCAAAAATTTACCCCAATGTTTTTATTGGTGAAAACGTAAAAATTGGCGACAATACCGTAATATCCTCAGGAACAAGAATATACTACAATTGCATTATTGGGAGTAATTGTATAATTCATTCTAATACTGTTATTGGTTCTGATGGTTTTGGATTTGCACCTCAGCAGGATACTAACTACAAAAAGGTTCCTCAGATTGGAAATGTTATAATCGAAGACTTTGTAGAGATAGGGTCGAATACCAGTATCGATCGTGCTACAATGGGATCAACAATAATAAGAAAAGGTGTTAAACTTGATAACCTTATTCAGGTTGCACATAATGTAGAAATTGGAGAAAATACTGTAATCGCTGCTCAAACAGGAATAGCAGGGTCATCAAAAATTGGTAAAAATTGTATGATTGGCGGACAGTGCGGAATAGCAGGTCATCTTACAATAGCAGATGATGTGAAAATTGCAGCACAATCTGGTATTGGTAATAATATTACTCAAAAGGGTGAAGTTGTTCAGGGCTCTCCAGCATTTTCAATTAAAAATTATCAGAAATCTTATGTCGTGTTTAAAAATCTTCCTGATTTACAACAAAGAATAAATCAGCTTCAACACGAATTAGAATTATTAAAAGAATTACATCAGGATAATGCCTGATAAGCTCAATTTCTTTCTCCTTTAATAAAATTATATATTTATTTCATAAAAGTTGTGATTAAACTACGCTTTTGTTTTTGTAAATTAATCACAAGCTATATCTTTGCCTTTTAAATAAAAAATATTCTGCCAATGGCAGGCGAAAAACAAAAAACACTAAAATCGCCGGTATCAATTTCCGGTATTGGATTACACACAGGTAAGCCTGCAACAGTTGTAATTAAAACAGCACCAGTTAATCACGGTTATATTTTTAAACGTGTTGACGTTGAAGGAACTCCTACAATCAGGTCAATTATTGATAACGTTTCTGAAACTGCTCGTGGTACTACTCTTGGCGAAAATGGAGTTACAGTGAATACTGTAGAGCATTTATTAAGTGCGCTTTATGGGTTAGGAATTGACAATGCCCTTATTGAAATAGATGGACCTGAAGTTCCAATTCTTGACGGAAGTGCAGGTGAAATTGTTGACGCAATTGACAAAGCCGGAATTTTAGAACAGAATGAGGCTCGTGTTTATTTTGAAATAAAACAGCCGATTACATTGTCAGTCCCCGAAAAAGGGATTGAATATCTTGTAATTCCAGACAGTGGCTATAATGTAACTGTGTTAATTGACTATAATTCAACTATTTTAGTAAACCAGTTTGCTTCTCTTGAAAATATTGAAAATTATAAGACAGAAATATCTACTGCAAGAACTTTTGTTTTTCTTCACGAGCTCGAAATTTTAGCAAAAAACGGGCTAATAAAAGGTGGCGATTTAGATAATGCACTTGTAATTGTTGATAGAGATTTACCAAAAGGCGAATTAGATCATCTTGCAGATTTATTTCAAAAACCGCATCTCGATTTTGAACCACAAAAAGGAATACTTAACAATACAGAATTAAGGCATTCAAATGAACCTGCACGTCACAAACTTCTTGATTTAATTGGTGACCTTTCTTTAGTTGGATTACCTATAAAAGGAAAAATAATTGCAACCAGACCTGGTCATAAAACCAATATCGAACTTGCAAGATTAATTCAACAACAGGTTAAAAAAGAAAAAGTTAAGAATCAAGTTCCTACATATGATATATATGCCAAGCCTTTACTTGATATTAATGAGATAAGAAAAAGATTGCCACATAGGTATCCATTTCTTCTAGTAGATAAAATTCTAGAGATGAAAGATACTTATGTTGTTGGATTAAAAAATGTAACTGTTAACGAAGGTTTTTTTGTTGGTCATTTTCCCGACGAACCTGTTATGCCTGGAGTTCTGCAGATTGAAGCAATGGCTCAAACAGGTGGAATTATGGCTCTAAGTTCAGTTCCTGATCCACAGAATTATACAACTCTTTTCATGAAAATAGACAATGTAAGATTTAGAAACAAGGTAATTCCAGGAGATACACTTATTTTTAGATTGGATTTATTGTCACCTATTCGTCGTGGACTTTGCCATATGAAAGGCGTTGCAACTGTTGGCAATAAGATAGTAATGGAAGCTGAAATGCTTGCTCAGATTACAAAAGTTACTGACGATAAACCTAAAAAATAATAGAACTAATTAATATTTAGTAAATGAAACAACCCTTAGCATACGTTCACCCAGAAGCTAAAATAGCCAGTAATGTTGTAATAGAGCCATTTGTTACTATTGATAAAAACGTTGAAATAGGTGAAGGAACATGGATTGGTCCAAACGTAGTTATTATGGAAGGTGCCAGAATCGGGAAAAATTGTAAAATATTTCCTGGTGCGGTTATTTCTGCTGTACCACAAGATTTAAAATTTACCGGCGAACAAACTACTGCTGAAATTGGAGATAATTGTCTTATACGTGAATTCGTTACAATTAATCGTGGAACAAAGGCAAGCTATAAAACTGTAGTAGGAAATAACACTCTTTTAATGGCTTATGTTCACATTGCCCACGACTGTTTCGTTGGAAATAATTGTATATTAGCTAACAATGCAACTCTTGCAGGACATGTTGTTATTGAGGATTATGCAAATATCGGAGGTTTGGCTGCAGTTCATCAATTTGTTCATATTGGGCCACATACATATATTACGGGCGGAAGTCTTGTTCGTAAAGATGTTCCACCCTTTGTAAAAGCAGCTCGCGAACCATTAAGTTATGTTGGAATAAACTCTATCGGCTTACGTAGAAGAAATTACTCTAACGAGCAAATTCAGCAAATTCAAGAAATATACAGATATTTATTCTTAAGAGGACATAATATCAGTCAGGCTTTGGATTTTATCGAAAAAGAATTGCCGGCTTCAAAAGAACGTGATGAAATTTTACTTTTTGTAAGAAACTCAACTCGTGGAATTATGCGTGGCTATTCTAACGATAAAGAATCAGTAGTAGATTAATAATATCATAAAATTATTCTTAAACCGCAATTAAAAAAATTGCGGTTTTTTTATTTTACATGAAATTGATTTTATCTTTACACTAAACATTTAAAAAATTGTCGCAATTATTCAGAAAAAAAACGCTGTCCTCTATTCTTCGTGATGCAGAGGATACCAGCGGAACACAAATGAAAAAGAGTCTGGGCGTTGTTGATCTTACAGCGCTTGGAATTGCAGCAATTATTGGAGCCGGTATTTTTAGTACAATAGGTACAGCTGCATCAAGCGGTGGCCCGGCAGTCTCATTGTTATTTGTTTTTACTGCAATTGCCTGTGGTTTCTCTGCAATGTGTTATGCAAGGTTTGCTTCATCAATTCCAATTAGTGGGAGTGCTTACACATACGCATATGCAAGTTTTGGAGAATTAATAGCATGGATTATTGGTTGGGATTTAATTATGGAATATGCAGTGGGCAATATAGCTGTTGCAATTTCGTGGAGTGATTATTTTACTAGTTTACTTAATGGTTTAGGGGTACATATTCCGGAATTTTTAACTGTAGATTATGTTACGGCATCCAGAGGTTTTACCGAAGCTGTTAGCCAAATGCAATCCGGTCATGTGCTTTCTTCATTACCGCATTATATTCAGGAAGCATATCATGCGTGGAGTAATGCTCCTGTTTTATTTGATGTTAAACTTATTGCCGACATTCCTGCCTTTTGCATAGTTGCCCTTATTGCAACACTAGTTTATATTGGGATATATGAAACTAAAGTTGCTGGGAATATTATGGTTTTATTGAAACTTGTTATTCTTTTAATTATAATTACCGTAGGTGCGTTTTATGTAAATCCGGATAATTGGAATCCTTTTGCTCCAAACGGTTTCCCTGGTGTTATGAAAGGTGTTGCCGGAGTCTTTTTTGCATATATTGGGTTTGATGCAATTTCTACAACTGCCGAAGAATGTAGAAACCCGAAACGCGACTTGCCAAGGAGCATGATTTATGCACTTGTTATTACAACTGTTCTGTACGTTGTTATTAGCCTTGTTTTAACCGGTCTTGTTCATTCTTCTGAATTAAATGTTGGTGATCCACTTGCATATGCTTTTCAAAAACTTGGATTAACACAGTTTTCAGGCTTCATAGCATTAGGAGCTATTATTGCAATGGCTGGTGTATTACTTGTATTTCAGGTAGGTCAACCAAGAATCTGGATGAGCATGAGTCGAGATGGATTATTACCTCCTCGATTTTCAAAATTACATCCGAAATATAAAACACCAGGGTTTGCAACTGTTGTAAATGGGTTTTTAGTTGCTATTCCAGCATTATTTATGAATCTTACAGAAGTTACTGATCTTACAAGTATCGGGACTTTATTTGCATTTGTATTGGTTTCTGGTGGAGTTCTTGTACTTGATGATAAAAAAAGCAAAAATCCTCTTAATGGCAAGTTTAAAATTTATTTTATTAATTCAAGATATTTCTTAATCCCCATTTGGATTGCAGTTGCATTAAGTTTATTTTTCTTAAATCGTAAGGGTTTTGATTCAATGTTGGTTTTTAAAAATCTAAGCTTGGAATCATTACCTACATTAATTTTTATATTAGTGTCAATTGTTGTCACAGTATTTGCTATAATTCGTGAGTGGTCATTAATTCCGGTTCTTGGCCTATTAACAAATCTTTATCTCATGTCTGAGCTTGGAGTAACAAATTGGATGAGGTTTTTAATTTGGCTTGTGGCAGGATTATTGATATACTTTTTTTATAGCATGAGTAGAAGTAAGCTTAATAAAACAGAACAACTTAAATAGTTTAAACTTTTTTAAGTTTGTTTCGTAAATAGTTATATTTTTACTTAAAAATTATTAATCACTAAATTAAATTGCATATGAAATTTAAATCAACATTCATTTTATTTGGAGTAGCATCTGTACTTCTGTTAAGCTTAATGTCTTTTGATACTGTAAAAGATACTCAAAGCAAAGGCTGTCATGTTTATGGAAAAATTAAATTTGTAGACTATGGCGAAGATTACAAAGTAAAATTTGTAGACTATGGCGAAGATCTTAAAATTAAATACGTAGATTATGGCGAAGATAAAGTAGGTTGCTGGAAAGCTGTTGAGTATGGCGAAAAATTTAAAGTAAAAATCGTTGAGTACGGCGAAGACATAAAAGTAAAAGAAGTTACATACGGCGAAGGCTGCTAGTAATTTTTAATGATTTTTTAGAGAGTAGAATTTAGTGAAAACTTTATTCTACTTTTTTTATTCCATTTTTTAGCGCAGATTCAGCTGCTCTTTGTTCAGCCTCTTTCTTAGATTCAGCTTGTCCACAACCAATTTCCTGTCCATTTACAATTAATTTGGCTATAAATATTTTACCAGATTTATTGTTTGATATTTCTTCAGAACAAATAAATTCAATTTCTTTTTTTTGCTTCTGAGCCCAATCAATTATTTGTCCTTTAAAGTTTGTGTCTGTTTCACCTAATCTTTTTAAATCAATGTGTGGTTCAATTAGTTTTTTTATAATAAATTTTCGTGTTTTATTATAACCAATATCTAGAAACACTGCACCAATAAATGCTTCTAACGCATTGCCAAGAACAGATGGCGCAAGTCCTGATTTATCTGTATGCGCAACTATATGTTTATCGAGACCAATTTTTGCAGCTAGTTCATTTAGTGATTGTCTGTTTACCAATCTTGATCTTAGATTTGTTAGAAAACCTTCATTTTCATTGGAAAATTTCTCAAAAAGATAATCTGCAATAATAGCATCAAGAATAGAATCGCCAAGAAATTCGAGCCTTTCGTTATTTACCGAAAATCCTTTTCCATGGTAAACCGATGCCGACTTATGTACAAAAGCCAGTTCGTAATATTCAATATTATTTGGTGAGTAACCTGTAATTTCACGAATAAAAAGATATAGTCTGTTTTTTTTAATAAACAGTCTATTAATCCGATGAAAAAAGTTAGCAGGCAAGTAAATTAACCTTGGTACTTTTTAAGAAGGATAGAGGCATTGTGTCCTCCAAAGCCGAAAGTATTACTTAAGGCATAATTTACACTTCTTTGTTGAGCTTTGTGAAATGTAAGATTGAGTTTCGGATCAATATTCGGATCAACTTCGTGATGGTTAATCGTTGGCGGAATGGTTTGATTATTAATTGCAAGTATTGATGCAATACCCTCAATAACTCCGGCAGCACCTAAAAGATGTCCTGTCATTGATTTTGTAGAACTTATATTAAGATTGTATGCATGTTCGCCAAAAACTTCTTTAATTGCCTTTGTTTCGGCAATATCTCCAAGTGGAGTAGCAGTTCCATGAACATTGATATAATCAATTACACTTGGTTCTAAACCAGCTTCTTTTAATGCCATTAACATTACATTTCTTGCACCAATTCCTTCTGGATGTGGAGCTGTAAGATGATGAGCATCTGCTGTTAAGCCGGATCCAACTACTTCAGCATAAATTTTTGCACCGCGTTTAATTGCATGTTCATATTCTTCAAGAATTAAAGAACCGGCTCCTTCGCCCATTACAAAACCATCACGGGTTAAGCAGAAAGGTCTTGAAGCTGTTTTAAAATCGTCGTTTCTTGTAGAAAGAGCTTGCATTGCATTAAATCCGCCCATTCCGGCTTCATTAATTGCAGCTTCGGAACCACCTGTAATAATTATATCGGCTCTTCCAAGTCTGATATAAGTTGTAGCATCGATAATTGCATGAGTTGATGAAGCACAAGCGGATACAGTACAGAAGTTTGGTCCACGGAAACCGTATTTTATTGAAATATGACCAGCTGCAATGTCAGCAATCATTTTAGGAATAAAAAACGGACTAAAACGTGGAGTACCATCTCCAAGTACATATCCTCTTACTTCTTCAAGAAATGTTTCGATACCACCTATTCCAGATGCCCAAATTACACCTGCGCGGTCGAGGTCAATTTGGTCTAACGCTAAACTTGAATCTTTAATAGCTTCGTCCGCAGCTACCAGGGCAAACTGGGCATATTTGTCCAATTTCCTGGCTTCTTTGCGGTCGAAGAAGTTACCTGCATCGTAATTTTTTACTTCACAGGCAAACTTAGTTTTAAATTTGGAAGTGTCAAAATAGGTAATTAAATCGCAACCACTTACACCATTAACTAGGCCATTCCAATAATCTGAAATGTTATTACCTAAAGGATTAATTGTTCCAAGCCCGGTTACTACTACCCGTTTGAGTTCCATAAAACTTTTTTAAAAATTATTTTGCGTTTTTTTCGATGTAAGAAACTGCGTCTCCTACTGTTCCAATTTTCTCAGCTTGATCGTCTGGAATAGCGATGTTGAATTCTTTTTCAAATTCCATAATCAATTCAACTGTGTCGAGTGAATCGGCACCTAAATCATTTGTGAAGCTAGCTTCGTTAGTAACTTCGTTTTCGTCAACACCTAGTTTGTCAACGATTATTGCTTTAACTCTAGAAGCAATGTCAGACATATTCAAAAAATTTATTGGTTAATACTAAAACTTTATAATTTTGAGATTGCAAAGTAAGCTATTTGACAGCGATAAATCAAAAAAAAATAGCAAAATTTGCCAAATAATTAGAAGTTGATTCTGATATTCAGCAATATATAATATAATAATTTATGAACATTTTTAAGGAGGAAAGAAATCAAAAAGTAAAAAATATCGCCATATTTGCTTCTGGATCAGGAACTAATGCGGAAAACATCATTAAGCATTTTAATTCCAATTTATATGTAAAAGTTTCAAAAATATACACAAATAACGCAGAAGCCGGTGTAATTGAAAGAGCAATAAGATTAAATGTACCGGTATTTATTTTTAATAAAGATGAATTCAGACAATCAACAGTAATAATTGACGATTTAAAAGCCGAGAATATTGATTTTATTGTTTTAGCAGGTTTTTTATGGCTTATTCCTGAAAATATTACTTCAAATTTTACAAATAAAATTATCAATATTCACCCAGCTTTATTGCCTAAGTATGGTGGTAAAGGAATGTACGGACACTTTGTTCACGAGAAAGTTATTGAAATGGGTGAAAAGGAATCTGGTATTACTATTCATTATGTAAATGAAAAATATGACGAAGGTGATATTGTTTTTCAAGCAAAGTGTGCCATTACAAAAGATGATACACCAGATAGTTTAGCAAAAAAGATTCATTTATTAGAGTACGAACACTTCCCAAAAGAAATAGAAAAGCTTTTATTCTGTTAACTCAGTTGTTGTTTTCTTTTTGCCAGGAATTTTTCCAACTAATCCTATTGAAAACATAAATGGCTGGTTTGAATATGTTCTTAACTCGGTTAATGGTAAGGATAATCCAACCTGAAACATCATTTTTACATATCTCCATCCAACTTTAGCAGTAAAAGTTGGTTCAATAAAAGGCTCAAAAGAACTTGAATGTAATACATTACTGTAATTATTGATGTTTAAAAAAACAATACGAGGTGTAAATGCTCCCTCAAAAACATCAGAAGATAATCCAATTGAAGGTTGGATGAAAACCCTTGTTAATTTTGCATGTGACCTGCCATAAAAGATGTCTTGACGATACATAGCATCAACAGTTCCATATCCGGCACCACCGTAAACTTCAAAACGCCCTCTTTTTGCTATAGTTAAAAAATAACCAAGTCCCGCTTCTGCAAAAGAATGTTTGTGAAAATTTGAACTGTCTCTTCGATTTGCAAAGCTGGCATTAGCCATTATTCCAATCTGATCTGTTATTGCATAAGCAACCTGAGGATCAATTCCGGATGTCCCTGTTCCAATTGTTGCCTGAAATTCTCCTTCATTTGATAACAGAGGTGTGTTTACCATATTAGGTGTATAAGCTGGTGCGCAGGAAACAGCTAAAATAATTATGAACGAAAAGTAAATCAGGTTTTTCATATAAAATATTTTTTCAAATGTATTTAAAAATAGAGGTTTCTTCAAAATAATTTTGAATCTTTATACAATTGAATTAATTTAGCGCATTATTTAGACTAAATAAATATTAAAAATGGCTGATTTCGAAATGCTTTTACCTTCAATGGGTGAGGGCTTTACCGATGCAACGATAACTAAATGGCTTGTTAGGGAAGGTGATTCTGTTAATGAGGATACGCCAATAGTTGAAGTTGCAACTGATAAGGTTGATTCTGAAATTCCATCGCCAAAGCAGGGAGTTGTACAAAAGCTATTGTTTAACGAAGGAGATGTAGTTCAAATTGGTACTCCAATTTTAATTTTAAAAACTAATGTTGCTGGCGAGAATTTAAATAAGCAAGTAATTTTAACTGAAGTTAACGAAATTTCTACAGTTGCAACTCCAGATTTTAAACAGGAAAACCAAATTACAGAAAATGAAATAGTAAAAACATCTGGCAAAGCTTTTTTAAGCCCGCTTGTTCGTCAGATAATGAAAGAACATCTGATTACCGAAAATGATATAAAAAACTTAAAGGGTTCAGGTCTTGAGGGAAGAATAACAAAAACAGATATTGAAAATTTTATAAATATTAAAAGCCAAATTCAAAAAGTTGTAGTTGTTAACGATGTTAAACCACAATTAATAGAAGAACCAATTAAATCAGAAGTTGCAATTTCGACCGGTGAAGTTGAGGTAGTTGAAATGGACAGAATGAGAAAAATAATTGCTGAACATATGGTTCGTTCTGTTCATACCTCACCACATGTTACTTCTTTTATTGAAGCTGATGTTACAAGAATTGTGGAATGGAGAAACAAACTGAAAGAAGAATTTCAGAATAAACATGGTGAAAAACTAACGTTTATGCCGGTGTTTATAGAAGCTACAGCAATGGCAATTAAAGATTTTCCTTTAATAAATGTTTCTGTTGATGGTACAAAAATTCTGATAAAAAAGAATATCAATATTGGAATTGCAACAGCACTTCCTTCGTGGAATTTAATTGTGCCTGTAATTCACAATGCCGACCAAAAAAATTTAATAGGACTCTCAAAGTCAGTAAACGATTTAGCAAACAGAGCCCGTCAAAACAAACTTTTGCCGGATGAAATAAAGGGTGGAACTTTTACAATAACTAATCTTGGTTCGTTCGGGACATATACCGGAACACCAATTATCAACCAACCCGAGGCTGCGATTCTTGCTATTGGTACAATTAATAAAAAACCAGCCGTAATTGAAACTCCTGCTGGTGATGCGATTGCTATAAGACAAATAACAATGCTCTCGGTAACTTTTGATCATAGAATTGTTGACGGAGCATTAGCCGGAGCATTTTTAAAAAGAACTGCAGAATACCTTGAAAATTTCGACATTTTAAGGAAATTTTAATCACCAAAGGTCAATCTCTTAAAATATTATACTAAATTGCATGATTAATTTTGACTAGTTTTGCGGCTATTGCATTGCTAATCATGCTATTATTAAATTACAGTTTATGAAGCAGGTATTTGTAGTATTTGTTTTTATTGGGTTTTTAGCCTTAAATTCATTTTCTCAGAAAATTGATAAAGATCTTTTTGAAAAGAACTTTACAAATGCAGAAAATTTGCTGGAAAAGGGAGACTTCACAGCAGCACTTATTGTATATAAAGAATTATTACAGATGGATCCGGAAAATGCAAACCTTAATTTTAAAGCTGGATTTTGTTACATGAATACTGTACTCGAAAAATCAAAATCAATTCCATATCTCGAGAAAGCAATTAAAAATATTAATTTAAAAGCACAACCCGAATTTTATTATGAAACATCTGCTCCTATAGAATCATATCTTTATTTAGCAAAAGCATATCATTTAGATTATAAATTTGAAAAAGCCATAAAATTACTCGACACATTAAAAATTATGATTCCGGATTATAAAGCAGAATTTGTTGAGAACATAGATAATCTTTATGAAAACTGTAATTATGGTATTAGCCTAATTAAGTATCCAGTTAAAATGTTTGTTACCAATTTGGGAAATGCAATTAATTCAGAGTTCGATGAACATAGCCCTGTTTTTTCCGCTGATGAATCCACCTTAATTTTTACCTCTAAAAGAACAGGTAGTACAGGCGAAAAAACTACTGAAGATGGGCAGTACTTCGAGGACATTTATATTTCTCATAAAAAAGAAGATGGAGCGTGGAATAGTCCTGTTTCAATAAGTTCAAATATAAATACCACAGGCCACGAGGCTACAATTGGTCTTTCTGTTGATGGTCAGGAGTTGTTTATTTACAAAGATGAATCAAATGTTGTAAATGAAAAAGACGGTAATATTTATTATAGTAAATTGGATGGTGAAGTTTGGTCAACTCCAATAAAATTAGGACCAACAATTAACACAAAAGATAACGAAAACCATGCATCACTTTCTGCTGATGGTTCTCAGTTGTTTTTTACAAGTGATAGGCCAGGTGGATATGGCGGCATGGATATTTATTGTTCAAATAAATTACCAAATGGAGATTGGGCACCTGCACAGAATCTTGGAACAATAGTAAATTCTTCAGAAGATGAAATAGGTCCTTTTATTCATCCTGACGGAGTAACTTTATTCTTTAGTAGTAAAAGTCACATGAATATGGGTGGTTTTGATATTTTCTTTACTAGTAAAGACGAAGAAGGTGTGTGGGCAGAACCAACTAACCTTGGATATCCTATAAATACTACTGCTGATGACATTTTTTATACTCCAACTCCTGATGGGAAAAGAGGTTATTATGCATCTCAGCAAGCAGGAGGTGTTGGACGAAATGATATTTATTTGATAACTCTCCCTGAAAGCGAAGAGAAATCACTTACTGTTATGTCTGGTGTTATAACAATGGCCGACGGAACCCAGCTTAATAGCGTTTCAATTACAGTTACTGATAAGGATACAAAAGAAGTTGTTGGTACATATACACCCAACTCAAAAACAGGAAAGTATTTGTTTATTTTAAAACCTGGTAAAAATTATACTGTTACAGTTGATGCTGAAGGCTTTTTGCCTTTTAGCGACGACTTAATGGTAAAAGACGGTACATCTTATCAGCAAATTCAAAGAGCAATTAAATTAGATCCGATTTTACTTGGCAAACTAACAAAGGAATATTACTTTCATTTTGACCCTTCGGGAACCGTGTTAAATGATAAAGAATCCAATAATTTTATAACAATAGCTAAAATATTATTGTTTGCCGAAAAATATAATGCTGAAATTATTCTTCCTTCAAATAATTCAAATGTTGACCTAAATAACATTAGAGCAGAAATCATTACTGAGAATTTATTAGATCTAAAGGTTCCTCAAGGTCAGATTAAAACACTTAAGAAACCTTCAGGAAATAAAGAAGCGATATTATTATATATTGTTTCTGATGAAAAAAACACAACCCAAAATCAGGTACAGACAAATACCAATACTGACGTAATAAATAAAATTAATAGTGAAAATGGTTTAATTATTGAATGTATCTTTTTTAAATTCGATAAATATTCAACAAAGTCATTTATCGAAAATTTAAATAATTTATCTCAGTGGCTTGTGTTAAATCCTGATGCAATAATTGAAATTACCGGTAATACCGATAATAAAGGGAGTTACAAGTATAATAAAACTCTAAGTTTAAGAAGAGCAAATTTTGTGAAAAATTATTTGATTGATAAAGGCTCTAAAAAGGAACAGATAACTGTTAAGGGTGCTGGTGAAAAAAATCCAGTAGCCAAAAATTTAAATATTGAATCGAGAAAATTAAACAGAAGAGTAGAATTTAAACTTTTAAAAGAAGGCAAAACACCAATAACATTTAAGCCTGTTGAGGTACCGGAACAATATAAAATTAATAACAAATAATATTTCAGAATTAAACTTTATGACTAAGAAACTGGTTTTTCTATCGCTTTTTGTGGCAGTTATAATGTTACAAATGCCGGCATTTGCTCAAAAATTTAATGCCAAGCAAACATTTATTAATGCACAAAAGCATATGCAGCTGGGCGAAACCCAATTAGCTATTGAAGATTTACTTTTGTATTTTAAAAATGATTCCACAAATTCAAATGTTAACTATTTACTTGGTTCGTGTTATTTTAAAACCGATGCTACTAAAAGTCAATGTATTCCTTATCTTTTAAAAGCAACAGAAATAAATCCGGAGTATCAGGAATCAAACGCAAAAGAAAACAAAGCTTCACCTGAGGCATTGTGGATATTAGCCTTGGCTCAATATAAGAATAGTATGTTTGATAATGCATTAACCTCACTCGAGAAATATAAAGAATTTGTAAAAACTGATGTACAGAAAAGTAAAGATGCTGAAAAAATGATTTCTTTATCTAATAACGCTAAGGAATTAATAAAGAATCCGGTTAAGATCAGTCTTATAAATATGGGTGCTGTTATTAATTCAGAACTTGATGATCACAGTCCGGTATTTAATATTGATGAAACTGTAATGATTTTTACTTCCAAAAGAAAGGGAAGTACAGGTAATTTTAAAACCAGTGATAAACAATATTTCGAAGATATTTATATTTCACGTAAAGAAAATTCACAATGGGGGGCTCCTCAAAAAATCAGTGAAAACATAAATACAATGGAACACGAGGCTTCTGTTGCCCTTTCTGCTGATGGAAATGATTTGATTATTTATAAAGATGATGTTGGAGATGGTAATTTGTATTTAAGTCATTTTAATGGAACAGAATGGGCTAAGCCAGAAAAACTCAGTTCTAATGTAAATTCCAGTTATGATGAAAGCCATGCCTCAATATCTTCAGATGGTTCAACATTATACTTTTCAAGTAACCGACCCGGTGGTTTAGGTGGTTATGATCTGTATATTTCATATCGTTTGCCAAACGGAGATTGGAGTTTAGCAAAAAATGCAGGAAGTATTATTAATACAGAAAAAGATGAAAGTGGACCATTTATTCATCCAGATGGAAGTACTTTGTATTTTAGCTCTAAAGGTCACAATAGTATGGGAGGTTATGATTTGTTTTTTACAATTTTGAAAGATGATGGAGCATTTTCGCGACCAGAAAATATGGGATATCCTATTAACTCAATTGATGATGATGTTTTTTATGTTTTATCGGCTGATGGCAAAAGAGCATATTATTCAACAGTTCAGAAAGAAGGAGTAGGCGGAAAAGATATTTATTTAATGGATTTACTTTCATTGCCAGAGCGTGCATTAGTAGTGGTTAATGGTTTTATTAAAAACAAAAAAACCGGAGAAGTCGTTAAGGATGTTATTTTAAAAATAAATGATTTTAAGACTGGAACTCTTATCGGAGAATTTAAACCAAACAGACAATCAGGCAAATACACTATTGTGTTGCCAAAGTCAAAGCAATATACTTTATCCTGTAATGGTTGCGGGTTAACTTTTCCAACAGAACCTTTAAGTATACCAGATAATTCTTCATTCTATTATTTACAGAAACCAATTGTGTTAGATCCGATAGTTGAGGTAGAATAAGATATGACTCTTGAAAAAGAAAATGTTAAGCTTCGTGCGGTAGAACCTTCAGATCTGGAAAGTCTGTATCTTTGGGAAAACGAGATAGAGGTTTGGCGGGTAAGTCAAACAATTTCGCCATTTTCAAAATACACATTAAAAGAGTACTGTTCTTTTGCAAATGCTGATATACAAACTGCAAAACAACTCAGACTGATGATTGATGTTATTGATGGTTCAGAAGAGATAACTGTTGGAATGGTAGATCTGTTTGATTATGACGCTATAAACAGGAAAGCAGGTATTGGAATTTTAATCGGAAATCATAATTACCGACAAAAGGGTGTTGCATGTACTGCTCTGGAAATTTTAGTGAACTATAGTTTTTCAATATTAAATTTACATCAACTATATTGCTTTATTTCAATAAATAATAAGGCAAGTATAGACTTGTTTTTAAAAAGTAAATTTGAGAAATGTGGAATTATTAACGATTGGATTTTAAATTCAAACAAATGGGAACAGGCAGGTTTTTTTCAATTAATTAATAATAAACAATAAATATTTTCTATTTTCGGCTCATATTATTAAACCATTAACCAAAAACAACGTATAAGCCATTTTAGAAAAAAGTTCAAAGGAAAATGATGAAATTTATAGCAATAATAAAAACAGTTGTTTGCATAAGTATTTTTTTTGTGTTAGCAAATGCTGCAACTGCCCAGGATTTTAAAAAGAAGTTTATAAATGCGGAATATTATTTCCTTTACGAAGAATTTAGTGAAGCATTGCCAATTTACCTTGAGTTAATAAAATTAGAACCCGACAATGCAAATATAAATTACCGAATTGGTATTTGTTTATTACATGTTCCCGATCCTGCCGAAAACAGAAAAGCACTTGAATATCTTCAAAAGGCGATTACAAATATAAATCCTAAATATAAAGAGGGTTCTTATTTAGAAAAAGGTGCACCAAAAGATGCATTATTTTATTTAGGAAATGCGTATAGAAACCTTTTAGAGTTTGATAAAGCAGTAGAAAATTATAAAAAGTATCGCGAAATATTAAATACAAAAGATCTTTT
Source organism: Bacteroidia bacterium (assembly GCA_016218155.1). Classification (NCBI taxonomy): domain Bacteria; kingdom Pseudomonadati; phylum Bacteroidota; class Bacteroidia; species Bacteroidia bacterium. The sequence goes on along the minus strand of JACREQ010000038.1, from coordinate 14,755 downwards.
TTATATTGACTATATCGACCGTGAAATTCAATGTACACAAAACGCAAAAGAGCTGGTTAAGTTGCCACTAAAATTAATCACAGAAAATCTTGGAGAAGTAATAAATTCCGAATCAAAAGTTGAAAATTGTCCGGTTATTTCTGATGATGAAACTGTACTTATTTTTACAGCCGGTGATAAAAATGTTTTTTCAGCAGAAATAGATATTAATGTTATCAATTATGATTATCAGATGGATAATATTTATTTCTCCAAAAAAGCTGAGGGTAAATGGACTGATCCTGTAAATGTAACAAAGCAAATTGGCGCAACTTCCAGAACTGTTCCTGTTACTATAAGCGCAGATGGAACAGAGCTTTATTTAGTTCGCGATGATAATGACAACGGTAATATTTGTGTTAGCTATTATAAGAATAATAAGTGGTCCGACATGAAATTACTAAACAAGAACATTAACACAAAACAGTGGGAATCTCATGCAACCCTTACAATAGATGGAAAAACTCTTTATTTTACAAGCGACAGACCTGGTGGCTTCGGCGGCCTTGATATTTACCGTTCGGTAAAAGATGAGCAGGGAGAATGGGGACCAGCTGTAAATCTTGGTCCAACAATTAATACAAAATACGATGAAGAAACTCCGTTTATTTTGAATGATAGTAAAACTCTTTATTTTAGTTCGCAGGGACATTACAGCATGGGAGGTTTTGATGTTTTTCACACTACGTTGTTAGACAATAATACTTGGTCGTCGCCATTAAACATTGGATATCCAATTAATACAGTAGGTAACGATTTGTTTTATCTGCCTAAAGCAAATGGAGAATATGCTTTTTTCCCTCTAAATAATAACGAAAGAGGTATTGGCTCAAATGATATTTTTAAGATTGCTGTTAGTATTCCTGATGGGCACGAAACCGAGATTATTCTAAAAGGAGATATAACACTTCAGGATCAGAAAAATGAATTGCCCCATGACTTTATAATTTCATTAATTGATAGCATAAAAGGTGATACACTAATAAAATGTAAACCAAATTATTTGTTAAGTAATTATTTAACACAAATAAAATCAGGAAACTTTAAAATAGAATATAAGTGTAATGGGTATAAAACTCATTATGAGAATTTGTATATACCTGAGGTTTATACCAGATCTGAAGTTGTTATTAACGTAGAAATGGTTCCAATTGAAGTTACCAAAGGTGAATACTACGTAATCAGAAGTATTTTCTTTGACTATGGCAAGTTTGATTTAAGAAGAGAATCACAGGAAGATTTACAGCGTCTTGCTGATTTAATGAGAAAAAATCCTTCACTTTATATCGAAATTGTTGGACATACCGATGCTCTTGGTAGCGATAAATTTAATCAGAAACTTTCAGAGAACAGATCAAAAGCATCAATTGATTACTTAGTGGCTCAAGGTATTGATCAGAGTCGCTTTGTTTCAAAAGGGATGGGTAAATCACATTTTATAGCAATTAATCAGAATGCAGACGGAAGCGATAACCCCGAAGGTCGTCAGCTTAACCGTCGTGTAGAAATGAAACTTCTAAATTCAACAGCAGAGAATATTGTAGTTGAAGATATTAAAGTTCCAGAAACATTAAGATTTTCGCGTGAAGGAAGACAACAACATTCTTCAGAACGATATACCATACTTTTACTTAAACAAAAAGGTAATACCATTACTTTCGATATAACAAATAAAATGTTGACACTTGTTGGCACTCTATCTAAAACAGAGATGTTCTCAAAAACAACAGGATCGCCAATAAATGAAACAAAGGTTGATGATATGGTGATGTACACTGTTGGTGATTTTGCTAACAAATCAGATGCGATGAAGCTTTTGAACATTGTTATAGATGAGAATTTCCCCGAGGCAACTATCGAAAACCAATCAGCAATAGGAAAGATTAAGAATGAAATAAATATTTCATATAACCTTAACCAATCAGATTCAGCTTTATCAGTTGTTAATGATGAAACCTTATATACTATTCAGCTAAGTGCACTAACAAAACCTGCTGAAATGGCTTTATTTAAGAATGTTAAGGGTGTTAAAGAAAACCTCTGCCTTGATGGATTTTATAGATATACTTATGGTGAAATAGAAGGTCTGGCAGCTGCTCAAAAAGAAAAACAAAGAATGATAGAACTTGGTTTTCCGGGAGCATTTCTTGTAAAACTCGAAAACTTTAATAAAAAGGTTGAGCAAAAGGGTGAGTTTACAATTCAGCTAGAATCATTATCTGAACCCGTAAATTTAAGTCGTTATGAAAATCTTAAAGGTGTACGCGAAATAATTGGTAACGATGGAAAGTATAAATATCTGTACGGTAAATATACAACTGTGGATGAGGCAAGAAAGGAAATTAAGAAAATTCAGAAAGCCGGTTATGGTAATGCTTTTATTGTTAATACAGAGAAATACAAATAACTGCTTTTATAGGTAAAAAAACCCGATTCTTTATTATTATTTTGTTTTGAGTTTGCAATACTGTATTTTTGTTTAAAACTAATAAACATGAAGCAGTTTAAGCAGTTATTTTTTTCAACAGCATTTCTTTTTATTGCTTTTGCAGTTGGTGCACAAGAACAAACAAAGTCTGCGAAGAAGAGTAATTTTAATGATGCTAAGAGGTTTATTTTATTTTCAAACTATTCCGCAGCATTGCCTTTGTTTTTAAAGTTACAGCGTGCAGATACCTCTAATGCAAATTTGAATTATCTGGTTGGATTGTGTTATCTTAATAGTCCCTTCGAAAAGGAAAAATCAATTCCTTATTTTAATGTTGCATCACGCAATATGGCTGCAAAATATAAAGAGTTAAATTTTAAAGAAAAAAAATCCCCGTACAAAACAATGTATCATATTGGTCAGGCATATCATTTTGCTTACCAGTTTGATAAAGCAGATAATTTTTTTGTAAAATATAAAGAACTTGTTTTTAGTAATCCTAAAGAACTTCAACTTGCCGACAGGTATATTGAAATGTGTAAGAATGCACAAAAACTGATAAAAGATTCTGTCGAAATTTCTATTGAAAATTTAGGAGCTAATTTTAATACCGAGTTTGATGAGCATACACCATGTATTACCGCTGATGAAAAAACTATGGTATTTACCTCCCGCAGAAGAGGAAATACCGGCGGTTTACTTACTGATGACGGAAAATATTTTGAAGATATTTATATTATAAAAAAAGTTGATGGGAAATGGAGTTTTCCTGAAAAAATAAGTGATAAAATTAACACTAAAGGGCATGAAGCTACTATTGGTTTATCAGCCGATGGACAGGAAATGTATATTTACAAAGACGATTATGGTGATGGAAATATATATGTAAGCGAATTTGAAAACAATGACTGGACTGTGCCTGTAAAGCTTGGCTCAAATATTAGTACCTCTGCTAATGAAAGTCATGCAACAATTTCTTCAGAGGGAACAACACTAATTTTTACCAGCGATAGAGGTAATGGAAAAGGTGGTAAGGATTTGTATATAGTTCGTCGTAACCCTACAGGTGAATGGGGTTTAGCTCAAAACATGGGCGATATTTTAAATACACAGTATGACGAAGAAGGACCATTTATACACCCTGATGGAAGCACGCTTTATTTCTCGTCTAAGGGACATAATAGTATGGGAGGATATGATTTATTTTACAGCGAATTACAAGCAGACGGAACATGGGGAGCACCTACAAATATGGGTTATCCTGTAAATACAACATCTGATGATGTGTATTTTGTTATGTCGGCTGATGGTAAACGAGCTTATTTTTCATCTGTTAGGGAGGATGGAATAGGAGGTCGAGATATTTATGTAATGAATTTACTTTCGCTTCCCGAAAGATCTTCGGCTGTAATAAAGGGTACAATAAAAATGGAAGGTAATGCAGAAGTTCCTAAAAATATTGTGATTAATGTTAAGGAATCAAAGACAGGAAAATTAATCGGAAGTTATAAACCTAATAAAGAAACGGGCAACTATGTCATTATATTGAAACAAGGAAAAGATTATTTGTTTTCATGCGAAACACCCGACTATATTTTTTCACCTGAAAAAATAAGCATACCCGAAAAAACAGCGTTCAAAGAAATTAATAAACCTATTATTTTAAATCCTATTGGGGTGGTGAAGAAGAGGTAGGAGATTAAAATTCTCAAATAATCTTTGCTTTATGAAAAGTTTATTACACTTTAGTTTTTTTCTGATTATTGTTAGTTTTTGTAATCCTTGTTATTCTCAGGAATATCAATGGGCAAATACAATCGGAAAAGGAATTAGTTATTGTATAATAGTTGACGGCATGGGCAATGTATATATTACAGGGCATTTTAGTGGTACAGCCGATTTTGACCCTAGCACAGGTACTGCAAACTTAATATCTGCAGGTGGTAATGATATTTTCTTTGCAAAATATGACAATAATGGGAATTATCTTTGGGCAAAAAGAATAGGCAATATAAACGATCAATATAGTAGAAGTATAGCAGTTGATGGCGCAGGAAATGTATATATTACAGGAGAGTATCAAGGAGACATTGACTTTGACCCTGGCACAGGAACAGCAAATCTTTCAGGTCCTAATGGTCTTTTTTTTGCTAAATATGATAATAACGGGAATTATATCTGGGCAAAAAAAATAGGTGTTTCAACATCTAGTAATCACAGTTACAGCATAAAAGTTGATGGCTCAGAAAATGTTTATATTACAGGGTGTTTCCGAAATACAGTTGACTTTAATCCAGGTACAGGTACAGCTAACCTCACAACTGTTTCTACCTATGATGATATTTTCTTTGCCAAATACGATAATATTGGGAATTACCTGTGGGCTAAAAGTATTGGGTCAACCTCTAACGATAGAGGTTATTGTATCGCAATTGATGACTTAAGTAATGTTTATATTACTGGGTCGTTCCAAGGAATAGCCGACTTTGATCCAGGCTCAGGTACTGCAAATCTGTCTGTACATGGTTCAAATAATTATGATGATATTTTCTTTGCTAAATATGATATTAACGGAAATTATCTTTGGGCAAAAGATATCGGAAGTACTGGTTTTGATTATGGAAGGAGCATAGATGTTGACCACTTAGGAAATGTATATATTACTGGAGAGTCTGAAGGTGCGGACTTTGACCCTGGCACAGGAATAGTAAACTTATTGTCGCATGGCTATACTGACATATTTGTTGCTAAATACGATAATAGTGGAAACTATAATTTTGCCAAAATCTTTGGGGGTACAAATTATGATTATAGTAACAGTATTGCTATAGATAGTTTAGGTAAAATATATGTTGCCGGTACTTTTCAAAATACAGCTGACTTTGACCCTGATGCAGGAATAACAAATCTGTCATCGGCTGGCTCTTATGATATTTTCTTTTCCAAATTCGATGCTTTCGGAAATTATCTTTGGGCAAAAAACATAGGTAGCACAAATTCTGATGTGGCCAACTACATAACATTTGATGGTTCAGGAAATGTATATATAACAGGATCTTTCCAAGGTACAGCTGACTTTGATCCTAACACAGGAATAGCAAATCTTACAGCAATTACTATTGATGCTTTTTTTGCAAAATATAAACAAACTACAATAATCTCTCAACCACTGGACGTGACAATGTGTGAAGAAAGTAGTACAAGTTTAAGTATTAATGCATCAGGTACAGCACCATTGTCTTATCAATGGCAATTTTATAATGGTAGTTGGAATAATGTCGTAAATGGTAACCCTTCAGGTGCTTTATATAACAATCAAACTGCCGACACAATGATTGTAAGCGGCACTCTTGTATCTGGTAATTATGAATACAGATGTTTTATATCCAATAATTTTGGAGCCGACACATCAAATTCTGCAACTTTAACAGTTACCAACATTTATACAATTAATAATCCACAGTCCATTTGCAATGGTGATAGTTATATATTTAATGGACATTCATACACAATATCAGGTATTTTTAATGACACTATTTTTAATACTATCGGTTGTGATAGTATATTTGTAATAAATCTAACGGTTTCTCCAACATATTTATTTATAAATAACATTGATATATGTAATGGTGAAACCTATAATTGGCATGGAAATGTTTATACAATTACAGGAACTTATTATGATAGCCTAAATACTATTAATGGTTGCGACAGTATATTTATATTAAATCTCACAGTTAATCAAAGTTATTCTTTTGCAGAAACTCAATTTATTTGCAATGGCGAAAACTACAACTGGCATGGTAATACGTATTTTACGTCTGGTATATATTATGATAGTTTGCAAACTGTTAATAATTGTGACAGCATTTACATTCTTTCGCTTGATGTAAGTCCGTTATACAACACAACTAACAACGTACAGATTTGTGATAATCAAACTTACAACTGGCATGGTATTGATTATTCAATAGCGGGGGTTTATTATGACAGTTTAATTTCTATTCATGGTTGCGATAGCATTAGCACACTTAATCTTACTGTTTATCCGGCTTTTAATTTTGACGAAAATCATTCTATCTGCAATGGTGTTGTTTACAATTGGCATGGCAATAATTACACAACTTCAGGCACATATTTTTCTTCTCACAACACCATAAATGGATGTGACAGTATATATACTTTAAATTTAACCGTTAATCCCGTTTATTCTTTTTCCGAAAACTATTCAATCTGTGGTGGTGAATCTTATAACTGGCATAATTCAACATATTCAATTGCCGGACATTACTATGATAGTTTGCTAACTACAAATAGCTGCGATAGTATATTTGAGTTGAATTTATCTGTTGTAAATATTGATACTTCACTTACTGTTTCTGAACCTACAGTAACAGCAAATATGAATGGCAGCTCATATCAATGGCTTGATTGCGATAATGGTTATGCACCCATCAGTGGTGAAATAAATCAAAATTTCACAGCCACTGTAAATGGAAATTATGCGGTAATAATTACTCAGGGATTATGCTCAGATACATCTTATTGTGTTTATATAACAACAGTTGGGGTTTATTTAGAAAAAACAGATAAATTGTTTATTTATCCCAATCCGGTTAGCAATGAATTAATAATTGAATATAACGGTAACTTTGAAAAACAAAATTTTGAAATTATAAATTCAATCGGGGAAGTTGTTTTTCAGGGGAACTTAATACAAAAAACTATTGTTAACACAACTGGGTTTACTTCAGGTTTTTATCTTTTAAAACTTAGTGCTGGTAACTCATTTAAGTTTCGCAAATTTGCTAAAGATTAGTTGATCAGATTTTCTCAAACAGAGTCTTCTGAAAGGGACTCTGTTTAAGATTTCCAAATCTAACTCGCGTTAAAATGAGATGACGGTTCGAGACCGCCATGACGAACATCGGTATTACTTTTTCGAAAACTTTTCACGTAATCCCGAAAGTACGATTAAAAGCAAAGTTGCAAGAATTAAACCCCATGCCCATAGTGGGAATACGGGTGTGTCGCCAGCTCCATAACTATGCATTCCTTTTGACAAGTAATAATTTACTCCAACAAAAGTCATAACAACACTTCCAAATGCAATTATTGAGGCAACGTTAAATATATATTTACTTTTTAAACTAGGCACTAGCCTTAAGTGTAAAACAATAGTGTAAGCAATAACAATAATTAATGCCCATGTTTCTTTAGCATCCCAACCCCAGTATCTTCCCCACGATTCGTTTGCCCAAACACCGCCAAGAAATGTGCCTATTGTTGCTAACACAATGCCAACAGCAAGATTCATTTCGTTAATTAATGTAAGTTCGGTAACTATTAGGTCGAGTTTTTCGCTGTTCTTTTTTGATTTAAAAAAGATAATTAACAGATTCATAATTCCAAGCATAAAGCCTAGTCCTAAAAAGCCATAGCTAATAGTTAGTGTTGCCACATGAATAATTAACCAATAAGATTTTAATACGGGTTGTAAGTTTGTTAACTGAGGATCGTAGCTACTATGACTGGCAGTCATTAATACAAAGAAAGCAAGTAACGCAGTTGCCGCCAATGTAATTTTAGAATACCTTACAAAAGTAAAGCCTGCTAACAATGCTCCCCAACCAACTAAAAGCAATGTCTCATAACCGTTACTCCATGGCGCATGACCGGTTAAATACCATCTCATAGCAAGGCCAACGGTATGGTATATAAAAGCTAATGCTAGAATTCCAATAAGAACATTTAATGAGTAAGTTAAAAATTTACTCTTTTTAGTTCTTAAGTTATCAATAAATGCAAGTAATAACAAAATAACACTAATTCCTGCATAAAAGTTTTTAAGGAAAATAAAGATATTGGCATTATTATAAAAAATTTCAACATTAACTTTATTGTCAGATGGTAATTGGTCGGCAATGGCTCCCGATCGTTGTATTTTTGAAATGTAGGAAATAATAACATTTGCTCTTGCAAAATCACCTTTTTTTACTTCAGCTAAGAATGTGACTAAAATGTTAGAGTAATTAAAATTAGCTAGTTTTAAATCATCGTTAATTATAGTAAGCATGCCTGTAAGTGGAACAGATGCAGTAGGTTCATCCCAGCTTACCCATTTATTTTCAGGTGAGTTTTGTTCAGGAAATATTTTTAAAATACTTCCATTTAAAACCATCATAAAAATATTTACACGTTCGTCAACTTTTATTATTTCTTTGTCGAATCTGTTTTGTTCCTGCTGTTTTTTTCTGAAAGCTTCTTCGCCGTATGTTTGTAATTTATATTTACCGTCTTTTTCAAAGAAATCAGAAAAAGATGCATAGCCGTCATTTATACCAATAACATCACGAACTGATTTTTCTCTAATATATATAATCTTTTGTTCTTTCCAGAATTCAGGATTAATCAACATGTCAATAATTACTTTAACAGCATCCATTTTCCCTTTTCCCTCAATTTCAAACTTATCTTTGCGGGAAATTTTATGCATAATATCATTTGTAAGAGAACTTATTGGTGAAAACCTGCCGTCGTATGTTTGTACAAGTAATTTTCCAAATTTGTCAGCTGTACTGTCGTTAACAGTGCTAACATTCTGCGAGAATGAGAATGTGCTAAAAACGAGTAAAAATGCAATTGTTAGAAGACTGGCTTTTCTTTTGTTTCTTATTTCAACAATATTTCTACGAAGTGTTAAAAAGCGAGACTTTTTAGTAAAGAATGTTACAACAAATCCCAAAGATAACAAAGCATAACCAAAATATGAAATCCATGTACCCCAGAAGTCGTGATTTACAGATAAAATGGTTCCTTTTTCATCCTTGTCATATGATGACTGGAAGAATCTGTATTGGTCGTAATCAAGAACGTTATTCATAAAAATTCGATGATTTTCATTTAGGTTATTTCTTAAGTCAATCAGGGTAACTTCACTAGCAAATGAAGATGGGCTCATTGAGCCAGGATATCTTTCTAGTTCAAATTTATTTAGTTTAAGAGAAAAAGGAAGATCAATTTTTTTGTTCCCATAGCTAAAATTTATTTTTGTTCCGTCAAAATTAAATTCCTGAAAATTTTCATAATAATCTGCACCACCAAACACATTTGCAGTATGTTTTTTGCCATTAATAGTTACAGTTAAAATAAAAGCATCGGGTCCTGGATTTTCCATTTCAACACCACCACTTACAAGAAACTTTTTGGCTTTTTTATAATAATTTGCATATAAAAAGGTTCCTGAATTAGCTTTATATACAAAACCCGATTTAAATTCTGCAATAGAATCTTTTTTAATTGTATCTTGAATTGCCTGATCACTCATGCTTGCAGCTACAACGTCAAAAGGAGCAGTAAAAGTTAAATTACCGGTTTTATCTGATATATTAAAAGTGTTGTTATTGTTAACATTAAAGCCAATATCTGTTCCTTCAATATTTTTTGTTTCGCCATTTTCAATAAGTATTTTTTCTTGCCCGTTTTGCGTAAATCTCATTAATTCAATAATATTTACTCCATTCTCAACATTTTCTTCGATTTTTTCAACAGGGTTTTTAATTAAACTATCAAAATCAATTTTAATGTCACCTTTATCTGTTGATGGTATGCTAATGCTAAAAGTATTACTGCTTACCTGACTAAACATCATGGGTTTTTCATATTTGTAATCACCATCTTTTCCGTTCATTAATACCTGAAAGTAGGCTTCGGATGTATACATTACATTAGATGATTCTCCTTCACGGATATGCATGCTGCCATCAAAACCAAAATATCTGGTAATTCCGGCTCCAAGTATCATTACAATTAACGATAGATGAAATAAGAAACCGGCAAGCTTTTCTTTTTTCAAAAAATTATATTTTTTAACATGTCCTATAAAATTAATAATCATCAAAAGGAAAAGAAACTCTAACCATTTTGAATTATATATAAGAACTTTTGCTGTTGCTGTATCATATTTATCTTCAATAAATGTTGCTAATCCTAATGCAAATCCAACAATTATTAATAATATAACTGTAAGTTTTGAAGAAAACAGAAGGTCTAAAATGCGCTTCATAATAAGAAAAAGTATTAATTAATATTCTAATATACAGGCCTTAAGTGCTTAAAGTTATAAGCTTTAAAAGTTCGTAAATTTAGAAATAATAATAGAATTAAAAATCAGTCAATTTCATAAAAAGAGTTAATATAAAAATCGCAATCTGTAGGCAATCTTAATGCTATTAATAAATGTTAGAAAACATAAAATGCCAACTATAGTATTTTAAAAATTTCTGACTAATTTTGCACCATTATTAATTTAAATTTAAAAAAAATGAGACTCTTTTTAATTTCTATAGCATTATTTGTAATTGGTTTCACATCTTCTTGTCAGACAGATCAGACCGAAAACAAAAATCCAAATTCGCACAAAATTGAAGTAACAGAAGTTCTTGGTGCAGGCTCATATACATATTTAAAAGGTAAAGAAAATGATAAAGAAATATGGCTTGCTGTTACAGCAATGGATGCTAAAGTTGGTGATGTTTACTATTATGAAGGTGCAATGGAAATGAATCAATTTAAAAGTAAAGAGTTAAACAGAACTTTTGAGTCAGTTTATTTTGTAGATAAAATTTCTAAAGAACCTATTACAGATAAAGCTGCAACTACAAATGCAATGGGTAATACACAGCAGGCAATGACAAGTCCGGGTCCAGTTACTGTTGAGAAAAAAGAAATTAAAATTGAAGCGGCTGCAGGTACAATTACTGTTGGTGAATTATTTAAGAATAAAGCAAACTATGCTGGTAAAACTGTAAAGATAAAAGCCGAAGTAACAAAGTTCAGCGTAGAAATTATGAAAAAGAACTGGATTCATTTACAGGATGGAACAGAAGCGGACGGCAAATTTGACTTGACAGTTACAACAGCCGAAGAATTTAAGGTTGGAGATATTGTAACCATAGAAGGAACTGTTGCTATTGATAAAGACTTTGGTTATGGTTATTTTTATGATGTTTTGGTTGAAGATGCAAAAGTTGTAAAATAATTTCTTAATGTTTTTACGTATACTTTGTTTTTGCAATATTGCATTATTCTGCACATTACTAATATCGTGCAATTCCGGCGAATCCGATAAAAATAACAAGCAATTTGTGGATAGTATTGCTATTGAAACTGACACAGTGCAAATGCTTGAAAATGCACTAATTCAGGATTCGTTAAATATTGATAACAGACTTGATCTTGCTTTAAGGTATTATTCCAAATATGAATTTGAAAAGGCCATATTTCATTTTTCTAAAATAATAAATATTGACAGTAAAAATTTAGATGCAATTATCAATTTAGGAAATGTTTATTATGATACCCAGCGGTTCGATAAAGCGTTGGAATATTATCAGCAAGCGCTTGTGCTTGACGATAACAATATAAACGTCAGGTGCGATTATGCAACTTGTTATTTAAATATAAATAAGCCCGAAATTGCTATTGAAATTTTGAATGAGAATATAAAAAGAAATTTTAATCACGCTCAGTCGCATTATAACTTAGCTATAATATACAAACAGCTAGGAAAAATAAAGGAATCTGATAACGAGATGAAAATATTTAATTCCATTACACCAAATTAACAAAGTTCAGATTATTGTATCTTTTCTTCTTTGGATTTTTTCTGGCGACCAGCTTTTTTAAGCGATAGATCAATTATCCACTCAAGTTGTCCGTTAATACTCCTGAATTCATCATCTGCCCATTTCTGTACAGCTTCAAGAGTTTCCTCGTTCAATCGTAATACAAAAGCTTTCTTTTTTCCCACAGCTAAAGTTTATTCTTTTTTACGATGTGTTAAAATATATATTATTGGTAAAATTCCAACAGTATTTATTAATGCAATGCAAATAAACCAGGCTATTTTATTAGCTCGAGCAGCTTTCCACATAGCTATTATTTTCCATATGGTTTCCCATAATGCTGCAAAAAGTATTAAAGGAATTAACCATGTAAAATGAGAACACATTTGCGTTTCCATAATATTATTTTTTAGTTTAACAATATGCTAATGGTTTAATGTTCCTGCGTTAACAATAGGGGAGGCAGATTTATCTGAACAAAGAACAACCATTAAATTACTTACCATTGCAGCTTTCTTTTCTTCATCAAGGTCAACAATTTTCTTTTCTGAAAGTTGTTCCAATGCCATTTCAACCATACTTACAGCACCTTCAACTATTTTAAATCTTGCTGCAACAACAGCTGTTGCTTGTTGTCTTTGTAACATAGCACTTGCAATTTCAGGGGCATAAGCTAAGTTACTGATACGAGCTTCGAGTACATTAATTCCCGCTATTTCTAATCTTTCACGTATTTCTTCTTCGAGTTTGTGGTTTATTTCGTCGCCACCAGAACGTAAACTTATATCTTTTTCTTCGTCGTCAAAATTGTCGTAAGGGTACGAATGAGCTAATTTTCTTATTGCAGATTCGGTCTGTATTTTAATAAAGTTAACATAATCATCTACTGCAAAAGCTGCCTTAAATGTTTCGTCAACTTTCCAAACTAAAATAACACCGATTAATATTGGATTTCCAATTTTATCATTAACCTTAATAAGTTCGCTATCAAAATTTCTTGCTCTAAGACTTACTTTCTTTTTAATATTAAACGGGTTTACCCAATAAAAACCATTTTGCTTTACTGTTCCGTTATATTTTCCAAACAGAATAAGAACTCTTGATTCATTTGGATCTACAACCATTAAGCCTGCAAATGCAAATATCCCAAGTAATGCAATAAAAATTGTAATGCCGATTATTACAGGGTTTTCAAGAATTAAAATGTTAATTAACGGCGATAATAACATAATAAATCCAATTAGTAGACCATAATAACCCGAATTTGCTGATAATGTTTTAGCTTTTTCCATAATGAATGATATTAAAATGATATCACAAAGATATCGTTCAAAATGTCGTATTGCAAATATTTTTCAATAAATTTTGAACAGCATTGTATAACAAGCTGATAATGTGACATAAAAAATAGTAATATTTTTCGAAAAAGGAATTAAGCTTATTTTGCTTTTGAAACAAATAGTTCTAAAACAATAGGATTAACTTTTACTGCACTTGAGTTTGATGAATTTATCTCAGTGTCTCCTACAATGTTATTATAATCATTAGTCTGATTGTCGAAAGAAACTGTACCTAAGCTAATACCGATGCCGGCATTTTCTAGTTTACCACCATTCCATGAAGAAATTAATCCACCATAATCCCAACCCAAACCGTAAAATGTAAAATCTTTGCCGTTAAGTTTAACTAGTTCTGTAAGAGTTGTACCAAGTGAGATTCCGGTTTTTGATTTCCAGCAGCTTTTTAAATCATATTCATTGGTGTTAATATCATAATAACAACGGATACCTAAATTTGTAATATTTGAATTTGATAAAGTGTCGCCCCATGTTATTATTACTTCATTAGGAGTTTTGTTAAATAATTTTGTGCCCATATAAAACATACCTTCTGCACCCCAAATAGTATCAAAACTTACATTTTGATCGCCAAAAAGTTGTTTTAATTCTTTTTCATTTTTTATTAAAAATAAATCTTCAAGAATTTTAATGTCAGAATTTAGTGAATTACTTGCATTGGTTAATAATGAATCTGTTTGATTTGAATTAATTTTTTCGTTTGATTGACAAGAAAAAAATAAAATTGCGACAAATGAAAGGTAAATAAATCTCATATAAAATGTTTTTGTAAATATAAAAAGATCTGTATAAATATTGATTATTTTAAAGAAACTTTTAAACGAAAAAGGAGGCAAATGCCTCCTTTTTCGTTTAAATCTTATTTTTCTTTCAGCAGATAGAAGAATCCCTTGAATTCATAATCTACTTCTTTTTTCCCTTTTGCTGTAATTATATAGTAATAAACACCAGGAGAGGCTTCACTTCCGCTAATTTTTCCATCCCAGCCTTCATCAGCATTATTCCATTCGTATAGTTTTTTACCCCAGCGATTAAGGATTACACCATGAAACTCAACTATTGATTTTCCATGTACTTTAAATACATCGTTCATTCCATCACCGTTAGGTGTAAATGAATTTGGTACCTCTAAAGAAGGATATGCATCAACACAAAGTGGGTTGTACTCTGTTGTATCTTTACATCCCCATTTGCTTTCTGCAACTAATACTATCTGGAAACAACCCTCGTCTTCGAAAATATAATTTGGAGCTTCCTGAGTAGTTGAATAAACAAGGTCACCTGTTTCATCATAAATTCTCCAC
>JACREQ010000037.1 GCA_016218155.1 Bacteroidia bacterium | reverse complement strand
ATTTTTTCAAAATAGTCAATTCTTGAATCCCGGTAATCGAAAATCACAGGTGTGGCTTGTCTGAATACAATTACTCAGATACAACCTTAGCCGAACTATGGGAATTTGATCTATTCAAATATTCGTCAAAACCGATAGCTGTAACAACAAGTCTATTATTAAAATAAATGCAAGTATCATTATCGGCTGAATATTTTGGTTGTGTACGTTCATAATTTAAAATCTCCGGGAAAATATAAATCAATCTTTTGACCAATAAGTCATATCCATTTTTTTTATCCTTTTCGCAATAAGCAGGGTCAATAAAATGAAGGTTCAATTCAGGATTATATTTTAATGCTGTTTTAATACTTGCATTTATATGTGAATCACCAAACGAATATCCAATAACGATTAGCTCATTTGCAAAAAAACAATCTTTATCAAACGCAGATTGCATTTGTTTGAAAGGAGTAATGAATGACTTTTGAGCTTTCAGAAAGCCTGTGATTATGTTTGAAATTAAAATATTTTTCCCCTTTTCTATTTGCACAATTGCGCTCTCGTTATTATTTATGTCAAGAACAGGAAAAGGTTGCAATGAAATCCACTGATTGTATAATTGAGAGTTTTTTTCTCTTGGATTTACTTCCCAAAAGGCAGAACCGTGAAGATTATAATGAATGTTAGAATCAAAGTCAGATAGAATTCTACCAATGTTTGGTAGTACACCATTTTCAGAAACAAATTCATCACATTCAAACCCTTCAAATACTTTTATTCCTGCTTTTTCAGACAGTACCTTAAATATTTTATCATAATTTAAGGTGTACATACGAATGACCGATTCTTTAGAAATATTATTTAACCATTTTTGAAAGACAATACTTCGTTAATTTTTAAGACGCAATTTTACCAAACCATAAGGCATCGCGATAAACCCTCTTATATTTTTTGCAACTCATATCAATTTTCAAGTTTGTAAAAATTCTATCTGCCATGATTTTATTGAGATGTATAGT
>JACREQ010000036.1 GCA_016218155.1 Bacteroidia bacterium | reverse complement strand
TTCTGGAATTGCAAACAAATAACAAAATACTGAAGACAAAATTAATACTAAATTAAAATAATATGAAAAAAACATTACTTATATTATTGGTAATTGGGTTTTCAATAACAAATAATACAGCTCAGGTTTTTAAATTATATAATAATACCAATGGATTAAATGGGAATCTTGTAAAGAGCCTTACAGCTGATAATTCTGGTAACCTATGGATAGGCTGTTCCTCTGGATTAAATAAATTTAATGGTACTACTTTTACATATTTTAGTACTTTAAATGGGTTACCTCATAATAATATAAAATCACTTACCACAGATGTATCAGGAAATGTTTGGATTGGAACACAAAATGGGTTAAGTAAAACTAACGGTTCGGGATTTGTTAATTATAATACTACAAATGGGTTGCCATCAAATAATATAACTGCTCTGGCATCAGGTTCAGGTGGAATGTTATGGATAGGAACTTTTTCATCAGGGTTATCAAAATATAATGGACTCACTTTCACTAATTATACAACCGCAAACGGTCTTATAACAAATGGGATATCTTCTATTTGCGAGGACTTGACAGGAAATATATGGATTGGAACTGCATTAGGAATTTCAGTTTTTGATGGTACTACATTTACAAATTATAATACTGGTAATGGATTGCCTTCAAATAGTATAAAAGCAATATATTGTGATGTCTCAGGAAACATATGGATAGGAACCAACTTAGGTTTAGTAAAATATAATGGAACTAGTTTTTCTACATTAACAACATCCGATGGATTATTAAGTAACTTTATAACTTCCATAAATGAAGATGGTTTAGGCAACATATTAATTGGTTATTATGATGTTGGAATATCAAAGTACAATGGAACAATATTTACACATTTTAATCTTAATAATGGCTTTATCTGGAGTAATATTGTAGCAATTAAAAGTTTTAACAATAATATTTATGCCGGTAATTCTTCTGGACTAATTGAGTTTAAAAGATATCTTATTCCACCTGATAGATTTGATTATCTTGATACAAATAATATTTCAGCAGGCATAAATGCCAGCGGTTATCTTTTTGCAACCCCAAATGGTCAACCTGCCTTTAAAGTACCTAAGAATACCAATATTTCTACTATTTGGGGTAGTTCAATATGGATGGGTGGAATTGATCAAAATCATTTACTCCATTTACTTGGAAGAGCCACTAATGCACAAGATAATGACACCTGGCCAGGATCACTTCTTTCAAATTTGAATACTTTTATTGATGATAGCATATGGAATAGAGTCTGGAAAATTTCAAAATCAGAAATAGATTTTCATATTTTAAATTATAACCAACCCAGTTATGTTATTCCAAAATCAATTTCTGAATGGCCCGCCCCTACTGCAGATTATATTGATGCTAATAGTAACAATTTGTACGATCCTCAAAATGGTGATTATCCTCTAATACGTGGAGATCAGGCGATATTGTCAATTTATAATGATCTTGCCTATACCCATGGTTCAGGTGGACTACCTTTAGGAGTTGAAGTTCATTCATTAACATATTCATTTAATTCAACTGATTCTGCTATTGCAAATACTGTATTTAACAATTACAAAATTTACAATTATTCATCAAATAATTATAGTGATTTTTATATTGGAATACAGTCAAATTTAACTATTGGTGATTATATCAATGATTATATTGGTTGCGATAGCATTTTAAGTTTATATTATGGATATAATGCAACAGTATCAGATGATTTATATGGTACACACATACCGGCACAAGGAGTTGTTTTTTTAAGTTCACCTTTATCTTCTTTTAATTATTTTAATGATATTGCAGGAATCGGTGGAGGAATAGGGCCAGAAACAAGTATGGAATATTATAATATATTAAATGGTTATTGGATGGATGGAACTTCGTATACATTTGGAGGAAATGGTCATGGGGGTTCAGTTTATACTAACTATTGTTATAGTAGCGATCCTAATAATCCAGCAGGTTGGTCAGAAGTAACTGCAAATAATAGTCCGGGTATTAGGACTGGTATAGGAAAAGTAGGTCCTTTTACATTACTTGCAGGAAAAGCAATTTGTTTAGATATTGCTTTTCCAAATGCAATAGATTATTTTGGAAATAATTTAAGTTCTGTGTCATTATTAAAAGAAAGAACTTCTCAGATTATTAACTTTTACAATACCCAAGGTTGGGTATGTGGAGAAATTTATACAGACACAAATACAGTTGCACATTTATATACACAAAATCCAACAATATGCAAAGGACAGCCTTATCAACTAAACAACATAGTTGTTGGCGGGGCTCCGCCATATACTTATAAT
>JACREQ010000035.1 GCA_016218155.1 Bacteroidia bacterium | reverse complement strand
CTTTTGCTGATTTAATAGTTCCGCAAGGAGGAGATAATTTGGTTGCTATTGATATTCTAACTCATTTTATTGAAAGAAAACTAAATAAAACTACCGGTCATGCTTGATGAAATTAGGATTTCGAACATTTTGTTTCTTGATATAGAAACTGTTCCTCAGTTTCCTTCATATACAGAGGTCTCTGATAAATTCCAAAAATTATGGGATGATAAAGCAAAGAATTTTAAAGCCGAAAAAACTTCAGAGGAAGTGTATGAACGGGCAGGTATTTTTGCGGAATTTGGAAGAATAATTTGTATTTCGGTAGGAGTTATTTCTGAGAAGAATGAAAAAACGATCCGCATCAAATCTTTTTCGGGTGATGATGAAAAAAAATTACTTGAAGATTTTTTTCAGATGTTGGTGAAGCACTTTAATTCTAATGATCATATTCTATGTGCACATAATGGTAAGGAGTTTGATTTTCCTTATATTGCCCGCCGTGGATTAATAAATGGATTAAAGCTTCCGAAGATTTTAGATAATTCTGGCAAAAAACCATGGGAGATAAAGCATTTGGATACATTGGAGTTATGGAAATTTGGAGATTATAAACATTATACATCATTAAATTTACTGACAGCAATATTTGATATCCCTACTCCTAAAGATGATATTTCTGGTGCAGATGTAGCCAGAGTTTATTATGTTGAAAAAGATTTGCCAAGAATTGTAAAATATTGCGAAAAGGATGTTCTGGCTCTGGCTCAGTTATTACTTCGATATAAAGGAGAGCCCCTTATTCTGCAAGAAAACGTAGAACATGCTTAGTCTAAAATAAAGGAAATAATTTTTTTTGAGAGTTCAACTGGCTTTTCGGCATGCAACCAATGACCAGTTTCTGGAATTTCAAAGATTTCTGAGCCAGGGAAAATTTTATTAATTATTACTTCGTCTTCTTTCATAATATACCTTGATTTTCCACCTTTAACAAATAACACTGGAAATCCCGAAACTTCAACATTTTGCCATTGTTCGATTGGAAAACCATCTGCAATGTTTTTAAAATTTAATGAGATAGAATCTAAATTTAATAGCCATTCAAATTTGCCTGTGTTATTCCTATGTAAATTTTTAAGCAAAAATGAACGAAGTTTTAATGATTCAATATCCTTTGCCAGTTCTTCGTCAGCTTGTTCTCTGCTTTTTAACTGTGATAAATCTAACAGAAGTAAAGTTTCAATTATTTTGTGATGTGTTATTAATTCCTGACTGATGTTATGGGTGTAATTTTTTGGTGCAATATCTATTAAAATTAAAGATTTAAGCAATTCAGGGTAATTCTTTGCAAAATGCATTGCTGTTTTTCCACCCATTGAATGTCCCAATAAATTTGCATTTACAATATTATGTTTGGCAAAAAAATCAAAAATGTCTGAACTTAAAAGCTCGTAATTGAATTCTTCTGAATGTGGCGATTTTCCATGGTTACGTTGATCTATTAAAAAAATCTCAAAATGCTTTTCTAAAAGCCTTGCAACTGAAATCCAATTGTCAGAAGAGCCATATAATCCATGGAGTATAATAAGAGGAGGTCCTTGCCCTATTTTTCGAAAAAAAAGTTCCATTAGTTTTTTAATTAAAAAATCAAAAATGTTTTACAAAGTTATTATAGTAATTAGTATTTTTTTAATAAGAACCGTTTTTCTAAAATTAAATCAATTGGTGGTCATTAAAATTCGAGTTTTCAGTAGTTTTATCTATTAAGAAGAGGTATAAATACTCTTGTGGTTTTTTCTATGAGCGATTAATTTAGCTATGATTTTTAATAAATTGAATTTATGAAAACAATGTACTTTAATAATGGCTTTTTTTCAATATTAACAGTAGTTTTATTATCAACATTATTTCTTGTAAGTAATACATGCAAATCGCAAAAAAACGAGAATGATACAAAGTTGTTGGCAGCAATTAATTTGAATACTTTTGATAATAATCAAGAGGAACAGTCTATACGTCAGGCAAAAAGCGAAAGAATTACAAAACATTTAAAATTAAGTATAAAGGAAAGGGAATTGTTGATGGATATCAGGCAATTATTAATAGAAGCAAAGCAGTGTATAAACGATGCAGACTTGGTTGCAAAAGAGATTATTGCAATTAATAAAACTACCTATAATTCTTATGAAAATTCATTAAATAACTTTAAAACAGAAAGAAAAATTAGAAAACAAGAAAATTATGAACTTTCTTTAAGATATGATGCAGAAGAGCTATTTGAAATGGGAAATAGTTTATTATTTAAAATATACGAAGATCATTTTCCCTCGAGTGGTATTTTAGTTGCAAGGGATCATAAATATCAGAAACAAATTGTTGAATTAAGAGATGAAGCTCAGGAATTATATCAAAAAGCCAGAATTCATCAGGATAAAGCAAGTTATGATTTTAATTATGAAGATGGGATAGATTACTTAAGAAAAGCTAATTTGTTAAAAAGAGAGGCAATTAAGAAATACGAGCAGGCATATTCTCTATATTATAATATGCCAATTAATAAAAGCGAATATGCTAAATTTTCAGCAGATATAAACATAAATAGCCAAATTGATAAGGAATTTACAAATGATAGTGTAAAAACTAATTTATATAATTCAAATGCGACAATAAAAAACTATAACAATATTAAAAAACCTGATGAGCCGGTTGAAATAATAGTTTACAAAATTCAAATAGGTGCATTTACTAAGAGTGTAAATATTAACGAATTTTATGGTTTAAGTCCATTGTCTCAGGATAAAAATGACCAGAAAGAATATGTAAAATATATGGTAGGAGAATATTATTCTTATAAAGCAGCCAGCGAAGCTAAAAGAATAATTGCAAGTAATCCCAAATATAATGATGCATTTATTGTAGCATATAAAAATAATTCAAGAATTATTGTAAGTAAATAAATTTCATAAAATATGTGTTTATTTAAACACATTATTTATGAAAAATAACAAATTATATGAAGTCGTTTTAATTGTGTTAAAACAATTAACAGAAAAAACTGCTTTTATTTAGAAGTGGGATCAAAAAATGTTGGTTTAACAACTAACATTAGCCATGCCCAATTAGAAATTTCTTCTTTTTTTCCACCTTTTAACGCAACTAAAGATTCTGTTCCGAACATATGTGAATAACCTGCTTTAAAAGTAATTGATTTAGAAATGCTATATCCAAAGTCTAAATCAATTTCATTTCCAAGAGAAGAACTCATCGCAGTTATTTTCCCATTATTAACAAATTCTTTTTTATCTAGAATATCACTTGCAGATGTGAAATTATGAGCTGTTAATGATGCTGATATTTTATTTTTTGAATATGCAAGTTTTAAATAAATATCATTTAATCCTACACTGCCAATATGGTTCGAAACATAAAAATAATCCATGGTTCCGTTAAATTTATGATTTGTACCATAAAGCGGGTTAAACGAATTATCTTCTTTGTTTGCTGTATCGGTTTGGCTTGTACCCGATAATCTTTCAAAACCTAAATTGATTCCTAATTTGTCACTTATTTTATATCCTAGTTCCATTGCACCTTCGTACGAATTAATTGTTTTATTGGCAGATGTTTTTCCCATCTGGTAATAAAAATTAAATGAGGTAGAAATTTTGTTTTTTGAATAAACAATTCTAGGTCCGAGTGTCTGACTGTAACGAACTCCCTGCTCTGTCATGTTACCTAATGTGTCCTTTGTTTTGGTGTATGGTGCTCCGTTATTCAAAAACAATAAACTGATATTTAATTTATCTGTTTTCTTGTTTAACCAAACAAATTGCATAGATTTATAGGAATCTGGTCCTGTATAGAAATTATTGGTTATTGTTCCGCTTTGATGAAAGGCAAATCCCAAGTGAGCATTTAACTTACCTGTATATTTAAATATTGCGACATCGTGAGCTCTTGCTTGCTGTAACCAGTCTACTCCCCCTAAAATGCGCTGATCATCATATGACAATTCCTGTCGACCAGCCTTTAAAGAGATTTTCTTAGTGAATAATACCTCAGCCCATGCTTCATGAATAGATGTCGCAAAATCTTCATTTGTTGCAAGTTGTTTTTGACTTCCCCACATTCTTACGTCCTGTAATGTTATACTAAATAACAAATTGTCATCTTTATATTCAAATAACAATCTTGATCTTTGTGAAGTAAATGCAGAAGCATCCTGATTTTCATTAGCGAGTGATTTGTAGCCATGATTATATTCAAATCTTGGTCTTAATTCGCCACTTAATTTAAACTGAGAATAAGAACAAATAAACTGACTTAATAGTAGAGCTAAAGTTAAAAATGTTGTTTTCATTTAATAAAAAAGTGTTAATTGTTAAATATTTTAAAGCTTTTTTTAATCGTCAATTGATTCATGTTTTTGCGTTATTTCCCAAATTGGAATTACAGGGAAAAGTTTTGAAAGAATTGTAATAATTAATAATGCAAGAATTATTGTTCCAAATGTTATTATTCCTTCAGTTAAAGTTGGTGTGTAAAATTTAAATTCTTCAGGTACGTTCTGAATAGGTAGGAATGGGTGTTCCATTGTTGGTACAACAATTAAATATCTTTTTAACCAAGATCCTACAAGTACAAATATGGATATTATAAGCAAAAACCCGGGAGTTCTCATTTTTTTAAATAATAGAAGAATAATTGGTAACACTAATCCTAATACTTGTGTACTCCAGAACAGTATAGCATAACGTCCTGTGAATAGCGAGTGAAGGTGAATTGCATCTGCAGTTTTCATTTTATAAGCAGGTACAAGAAATTCATTAATGTTAAAATATAGATATACTAAAGAAACTAATACTAGCAGTTTGCCCATTTTATCAAAATGAAAATCAGTAATGTATTCTTTTAAGTTATAATTTCTTCTGTAAAAGTACATTGCAATATTAACAGCGGCACACCCTGCTACAAATGCACCTGTAACAAAGTATGGTCCCAGAATAGTGCTATCCCAGCCAGATCGTAGTGTTGCTGCGAATAACCACGAAGTAACAGTGTGTATTGATAGAGCTACCGGAATAATTAATATTGAAAGAATTCTAATACAGGATCTAATAATTTTTGCTTGTTCTTCACTTCCTGTCCAGCCTAAAGATAAAAAGTTATATAGTTTTCTTAATATTGCCGGAGCTTTCTCAAGTCGTTCAGAACAGATTTTCATATCAGGAATAAGTGGAATATATAAAAGTAATGCACTAATAATAACGTATACACTTACAACTGTTACATCCCATAAAATAGGAGATTGAACTCTGCCGTAAATAAGAACGTTAAGTAATCTTTCGGGGCGTCCCATATCAACAATAATTACTAAACCTGCAACCATTGCAAATGCTAATGCTATAATTTCTGCAATTCGAGTAAGAGGAGTTGCCCATTTTACACCAGTTAAGCCAAGTACTGCACTTATGAGCATTCCGACTAAACTTGTTGCAACAAAGAACACGAAATTGGCAATATACATACCCCATGAGACATAATCTCCAAGTCCTGTAACACCTAGTCCGTCTTTTATCTGGAAATAATAGGCAACAATAGATACAATTAGAGAAATAATAAGAAATGCCATCCATCTTTTAAAAGAACGATTAGGATAAATTGGCCTTAAAAGGTCAGAAACGGCATTTTCATAATGAATTTTATGTTGAGTCATAACATTATAAATTTAACTTGGTCTTTCACAACCTTTACGATTATAATACCACCAATTAATAAGAGTTGCAATTAAGAAAAATACTGCTATTCCATAAAAAAATGCATTTGCATTGCCTGTATTTTTCATTACCGAACTAACTGATGTAGCAAATATAAAAGGTCCGAATGCGGCAATTGCTGCAGTCCAGCCAATTACGCCTGCTGCCTGACGGGGATTATGTCCGAAAATAATTGGATATTGACGGAAAGTAGCTGCATTGCCCATACCTGTTACAAAAAATAATGCTAACATTAGATACAGAAATGCAGGAAACTGATCTACAGAAGTTGGAGTTAATAAGCCCATTTGTACCATTGTTATGCAACCGATTATTAATGCCAATCCAGTAATTGTTGTTAAGATTGCTCCTCCGATTTTATCTGCTACAAAACCAAATAATACACGACTACCTGCACCAATTAGTGGACCTAGAAATGCATACTTTAAAGGGTCCGGAGCATTCGGAAAATCTCCATATACTGTTTTTATCATCAAAGGAAAAATTGCAGCCAGACCTGAGAACCCACCAAATGTCATAACATAAGTCATAGTACAAAACCAGGTATGTTTATCTTTTAAAATATCTAGTTGTTGTTTAAAAGATGCTTTTACAGGAATACTGCGAATAATAAACCAGGATGCAATTGCAAGAATTATTAATAGTGGAACGTACCAGAATGCAGCACTTTGAAGATAGATTTCTGAAGTTCCTAATACCTCACCTGTTTTAGGATTTGTTTTGGTAAAAATCTCAGATGCTCCATAGGTAGCAATGCCAAGCATAGCAGGTGTCATAAACTGTGCAACGCTTACGCCAAAATTTCCAATCCCTGCCTGTATTCCTAATGCAGTTCCCTGAAGTCGTTTTGGAAAAAACAAACTGGTACTAGGCATAAAAGAGGAAAAATCGCCACCTCCAAAACCGGCTGTAAATGCTAACACCATAAACACCCAGAATGGTGTTGTTGTATTCATTACTGCTAATCCTATTCCAATTACAGGAATAAGTTTGATTATTGTTGCTATGCTAATAACGTGTCGTGAACCATAAATGGGAAGAATAAATGTGTGTATTATACGTAATATTCCTGCTGCTAATCCCGGCATAGCTGCTAACCAGAATAACTGGTCTTTGTCAAATTTAAATCCTATACCTGGTAACTTGGTTGCAATTGCACTCATCATAAACCATGTTCCGAAAGAAAGAATAAGGGATAAGGTAGTTACTGTAAGAACCTTCCAAGCCATTTTGCTTCCTTCATTTTTCCAGAATTCATGATTCTCTGGTTCCCATTTTTTTATCCAAGTTGCCATGTTGTAATTTGTTATTAATTTATTTATGTTCGAAATCGTTTG
The DNA here is from genome assembly GCA_016218155.1 of Bacteroidia bacterium. Taxonomy (NCBI): domain Bacteria; kingdom Pseudomonadati; phylum Bacteroidota; class Bacteroidia; species Bacteroidia bacterium. The sequence goes on along the minus strand of JACREQ010000035.1, from coordinate 50,190 downwards.
CTACTTCAGGGGCTGCGTTATGTGTTAATCTTTTTACAACTTTATTCATCCACCAAAGGCAGATAACCGAAAGGATTAATAAAAATATCCAGCAACTAGTCCAAAGCCCCGACCATTCTAATAAATAGCCAAAAATAATCGGACCAAAGAAGCCACCTAATCCACCAATAACACCGACCATTCCACCTACAACCCCAATTTCATTGGGGAAATAATCTGGAATTAATTTATATACACCGGCTTTGCCAATACCCCAAACAATTCCGATGATAAAAACAAGTACTACAAATACCCACATATTTGCCTGAAAATAGATCTTTGTTTCTCCTTTAGCTAGAATTTGTTTTTTTACAACTGTATCTCCTACTTTTACAGAAGGAACCTGCCAAACCTGTTTTGTTGGTAAAATCAAAACAGCATCATCATTTGTGTTTTCTGTTTTGTTAATTCTTTCTATTACTGGGTATTCTTTATTGTCAACTTTAATCAGCTTGTCTGAGACGAAGGTTATTTTACCTTTTTTTGCAGCCATGACTGATTTGCCAGGTGAGAAAATTTCCATTCTAGGAATACTTAGAAATAAAGCCGTAACAACAGAAATAATAAATACCCATTTCATTACTGCTCTTCCTCCAAATTTATCTGATAACCATCCACCTAAAGCGCGAATAATACCTGAAGGTAAACTGAAAATTGAAGCAAGTAATCCTGCAGTTACAAGTGATGCTGCATAAACATTTACAAAATAAGGAACAAGCCATTGAGAAATTGCTACAAAGAACCCAAAAACAAGGAAATAATAAAGCCCAAAACGCCAGACTCTGACACTCTTTAAGGGTTGTAAAAGTTGTTTCATTGATCTTCCCTGTATAGAGTGTTTTTTGTTTTCTGTGAAAAAGAAGAAAAGAATGGCCATAATAATTAGTGATATGGCATAAATTTGTGGTAATATTCTCCAGTTTTCAATTGCATTACCATTTGTTAATTTATTTAAAATAGTTGGAGCAAGTAACGTTGTTAATGCAGCACCGGCATTGCCAACACCAAATATTCCAAGCGCTCTTCCCTGCCATTCTTTAGGATACCAAACCGAGGTATTTGCAATTCCAATTGCAAACCCTGTACCTGCCATACCAAATCCTAAACTACATAAAACAAATTCGGTAAAACTGTCAGCCATTGAAAACATATACATGGGTATAGCGCAGAAAAGTAAAAGACCTAAAAAGATCCATTTACCACCGTATTTATCAGTTAACATTCCAAGTGGTAATCTGAATATAGATCCTGTTAGAATTGGAATTCCTAATAGCCATCCAATTTGAATGGAAGAAAAATTATAGACTCCATTGTCAACAAGAAAAGTAATCATTACTCCGTTAAAAGTCCATACAGCAAAGCATATAGTAAATGCAAGCGTGTTAAAAAATAACATTCTATGGGATTTTCCACTTACTGTTGTTTCCATTGTTATGTAAAATATTTTAATTATTTTTTGCTTTTATCTCTGGATTTATTGCGGTTGAATTTCTTATGGTAGATTTGTTTCTGTTCCAGATAACAACTTGATATGCCCTGAATACATATTGAAAAGGGAAAACAAGAAAATGCATAAACCTGCTGAATGGTATTAAGCCTATTAAAATAAATGCTGTTGAAATATGTATCTTAACAACTAATGGCATTGCAGAAACAGCTGCTATGTCGGGTTGTAGAACAAATAATGATTTTATATATGGTGTTAACACAGATGCAAACCATGATGATCCCCATGGAAGTACTACCGCAATCCATATTCCTGAAATTGCCTGTGTTAGTAACACAGCGTACACTATAAAATCCATGTCAGATGTTAAAGCATGTAGCTTTTTGTTTTTTATTCTGCGATAAATTAAAATACTTAAACCGGTAAAAAACATTATACCAAAAATAAGTGCTGTTCCTTCCAGGATAAATAACCTTAAGGGTTGATTATTCCACGAAATGATTGTTTGTGGAATAAGGAATCCTAATAAATGTCCGATGAATAATGAAATAATTCCCCAGTGCATAAATTGTGAGCCAAAATATAATTGTTTATTCTCAAGTAACTGGGTTGATAATGCGGATATTTTAAACGCTTGTAACCTGTACATGAACACTGAACCAATTATCATAATCAGCAATGCAGTGTAGGGAAGAGCCATAAAAATAAATATATCTACCATAAATAATAATTTTTATTTTAAACTTTTTTCTTTTAGAAAGTCTGCCCCACAGGCATATTCTTCCGAGTAACTTTTTTCTTCTTTACTACTAATAATAAATTGACCAAAAGGCAAATTGTGAAAGTCTTTTTCTAAAACCTGTAACAAAATTTCAAAAGCTAGTTTATAATAATTTTCGGTACCTGTAAATTTTTTGTGCATTTCCTTTACTGCAGGAATTATGAGTCCGAATGCCAATTCGTTAACAAAATTATTGTCTTTATGCAAAGGCAATAACGAAAGCACATTAGGTAAGTGATCGGCAAGTTCTATTCCTGTGTCATTTCCAGATTCTTTTTGTTCGTGACTGATTTTTGCAAGAAAGTCTCCCCGTTTGTAATCTGCTCCAAATAAAACATAACCTATATCCATACAGCAGATACCTTCAATTTCAAAAGTTTTTAAGTAGTACTCTTCGTTTATTTTATTTGTATTTGAAAGTTGATTATAGAAAGTATCAAAATTTGAGATAGCATGTGGATAATTTGTTATAATAAGTTCTTTTAATTCTTCCATCTGCATTTTATATTTTGCTTCAGGGTACCTAAACATATTTGCAAGTAAATTGTAATGTTTCATAGATTATATTCTTTTAGGTTTTTGAACAGAACCAAATCCTTTATTCCCCTTTATATCAGCAGTGTTTTCTATTAATTCTTCCGCTTCTTCTCTATGTGCAGCTGGAATAACAAATCGTTCGTTAAATTTTGGAAGTGATGTTAAGCGGAAAATATCGTCAGCGATTTCGGAAGTTAAACCGGTTTCAGACAAAGCTTTTTCAACTTCTTCTTTTTTAAAATCCCCAACCGTAACGTCTCTACGATGAATTCTTACAGCCATAAGTTTTTTTAAAACTTCTTTTACTTTTTCAGTATTCCCGGCTGTGAAGAGATTTGCCAGATATTGCATAGGAACCCTTGATTCTTCAATTGTTCCCCATAATGAAGAGCTTGTTGATTCGTAAGTCCCACTAGAAGTTGTTCCCATTGTTGGTAATAATGGTGGAACATAAAATAAATTAGGTAATGTTCTGAATTCGGGATGCAGAGGTAAGGCAATTCCCCAAACTTTTAAGAACTTCCAAACAGGTGATTGCTGAGCTGCAGTAATAGTGCTATCGGCAACACCAGTAGCTTTTGCAGATTTAATAACTTCTTCGTCAAAAGGATCTACATATATCTCCATTTGTTTACTTACCAAATCTTTTTCATCGCAGGAAGCGATTTCTTTTATTCTATCTGCATCGTATAACAATACACCTAAATATCTTATTCTGCCTACACATGTGTGCATACAGGCAGGTGCCTGACCTGACTCTAGACGTGGATAGCAAAGTAAACATTTTTCTGATTTTCCACTATTCCAGTTATAGTAACTTTTCTTGTACGGACAAGCAGAAACGCACATTCTCCAAGAACGACATTTGTTCTGATTAATTAAAACAATACCATCCTCCCCTCTTTTATAAACGGCACCTGAGGGGCATGCAGCAACACATGCAGCATTAAGGCAGTGATTGCAAATGCGTGGAAGATAATGCATAGTCATTCGCTCAAGCTGAAACATTGCTTCCTGTTCAGCTGGCGAGATGTTCTTCATGTTTATATCTTTACGCGCATAATCCTGCGAACCTCCCAAATCATCATCCCAATTAGGACCTGTTTTAATATCCATTGGACCTCCGGTAACAAGAGAAATTGGTCTTGCTGTTGGTTGATCCTCACCAGCAGGAGCATCAAGTAAATGTCCATAATCGTATGTCCATGGCTCATAGTAATCGTCCATAGAAGGCATATTTGGATTATGAAAAATGTTAATGTAAGTGGATTTTTTATCCATTCCTTTTAACTTAATGTTCTTTCCTTTCTTTTCCCAACCTCCTTTATAAATATCCTGATCTTCCCATTTACTGGGATAACCTGTACCAGGTTTTGTTTCAACATTATTCCACCACATATATTCCGTTCCTTTGCGATCGGTCCATATGTTTTTGCAGGCTATGGAACAAGTGTGGCAACCGATACATTTATCGAGATGAAACACCATTGCAATTTGTGACCTGATATTCATATTGTTATTTTTTCTGTTTAAAATTCAACTTTTGTCATTTTTTTAATAATTACAAATGTGTCTCTATTTACCCCAACTGGCCCCCAGTAGTTAAAATGGTAAGTAAATTGACCATAACCACCCATCAAAAGATTTGGTTTTAAATGAACTCTTGTAAGGCTGTTGTGTCCTCCTGATCGTTTTCCGTTGCGTACTTGTGATTTTGGAGTAGAATATGTTCTTTCAGGTGAATGGTATACAAAACAGAGTCCTCTTGGAATTCTTGCGCTAACACAGGCTCGTGCACTATAAACGCCGTTATCATTAAATAATTCTACCCAGTCATTATCTTTTATTCCTAGTTCTTCAGCGTCTATTTCATTAAGCCAGACAGGAAACATACCTCTGCTTAATGTTAACATTCTAATATTATCACCATAAGTTGAATGAATATTCCATTTGCCATGAGGAGTCAGGTAATTTAACACTTTGGCATTGCCTTCGGCTACTGTTTTATTAAGTTCACCATAAAGTTCTGGGGTTGGTGATGGCTTGTATGTAGGAAAATTCTCACCAAACTTAATATATCCTTCATGATCAAGATATGTATGTTGACGACCAGTTAAAGTACGCCATGGAACTAATTTTTCAATATTATAAGTATATGCAGCATAAGCCCTGCCATCATTAAGCAAACCCGACCATAAAGGTGAGTTGTTATATCTTCTGGGTTGTGCTTGTAAATCAGCGTATGTTAACTTTAAATTACGACTCCCTTCTGCTAGATCTGTTAATTTTAAACCTGTTTTTTTCTCAGCATTTTTATAAGCTCTGTAACTTAATTCGCCATTAGTTAATGATGACAAATGAAGAATTGCATTAATAACTTCTTCGTCTTTTTCAATAGAGGGACAAGTAACTGAGTCAGCTATTTGTAAATGATCTTTATCTTCTAACAATTGATCATAAAAATCACCAGCATTATAGGAATTACCATGCGCACCTAGCATACCGGTTTTTGCATTAGGCCCAAGACTAATGAACTTATCGTAAATTTTTGTATAGTCTCTTTCTACAACAACAATCCCATGCATTGTTTTTCCAGGAATAGCGTCACATTCACCTTTTGCCCAGTCTTTTAATGTTGACTGTGAAATTTCTCCTGCTGAATCATGTGCAATTGGTGTTGTAACAATATCCTTTAAAGGTTCTTTTAAATGTTCTTTTGCAATTTCACTTGTTGCTTTTGCAATTTCTTTAAATATGGCCCAATCACTTTTTGATTCCCATACAGGAGGAATTGCAGCAGAAAGTGGGTGAATAAAAGAATGCATGTCTGTGCTATTCAAATCTGCTTTTTCATACCATGATGCTGTTGGTAACACAATGTCAGAGTAAAGTGCACTTGTATCCATTCTGAAATTTAAGTCAACAATAAGATCCATCTTACCTTGAGGAGCCTTATCAATCCAGTTGACTTCAGTTACAAGTTTTTTTGCTACTTCTTCTGCTATAGAGTTGTTGTGAGTTCCTAAATAATGTTTTAAAAAATATTCGTGACCTTTTGCGCTCGACATAATAGCATTACCTCTCCATATGTACCATATACGCGGAAAATTCTCTTCTGCATCAGGATTTGCAACAGAGTATTCCAGTTCGTTATTTTTTAATTTATCTACTACATATTTTTTAACATCTTCATCAGTTTTAGCACCTGCACAAACTGCTTTTTTATGTATGTTAAAATTATTCTCGCTGAACTGCGGATAAAATGGCATCCAGCCATTTCTAACAGAACGTACAATCATATCAGCAGTATGCATATTTGAAAATTCGTTTTCAGGAGAAGTATTATATTTAGCCTGATTACCGTCATAACGCCACTGGTCAGAATTCATAAAATGCCAGATTGGAGCTTGCTGTAAACGTGCTACCGGTTGCCAGTCTTTTGCCGACATTATAGTACTCCATGAATCCATTGGTGCCAGTTTTTCCTGTCCAACATAATGATTAATTCCACCACCATTTCGTCCTACACAACCTGTCATTATTAATGACATAATTCCTGCCCGATAAATCAGATTGTTATGATACCAGTGGTTTATTCCGGCTCCAATAATTATCATGCATTTACCCTTTGTTATTTCGGCAGTATTTCCCCATTCCTGTGCAAATTGTAGTAAAGTGTTACGACCAATACCTGTTAATAATTCCTGCCATGCAGGTGTATATGCACTGTTTTCGTCATCATATGATTTTGGATAATCTCCCTCAATATTTCTGTCAACACCATACTGAGCCATCATCATGTCATATACTGTTGTTACAGCAGTTCTTTTTCCTTCAATAGTTTGAATATATTTTACAGGAACTCCCCTTAATGAATGTTTATTGTTAGCAAAATCAGTAAAGTCTACCTGAAGAATCTCATCGTTATTATTTATAAGTGTTAATAATGGACTATAGCTATCTCCGGTTTCGGCGTCTTCCTGCTTCATGTTCCATTTTCCGTCAGTACAACCCCATCTATGACCTGAACTACCACCCGGACAAACAAAATCATTTGTTTTTTCATCAATATTCAGGAATTTCCATTCGCCATTCTCAATGTCTTTAAATTTTGAAATTGAATTTGCTCTGACCATTCTACCACCAATATATTTTCCATCTATATGGTTTATTTCTACTAAAAATGGTGAATCAGTATATTTTTTAACATAATCTAAAAAAAATGGTGTTTGCTTTTCAAAGTGAAATTCTTTTAATAGTACATGAGTAACAGCCATCCAGAATGCTCCGTCCTGACCAGCATGTATTGGTATCCATTGGTCAGAATATTTTGCAACCATATTAAAATCGGGAGAAAAAACTACAGTTTTTGTCCCATTGTGGCGTGATTCTGAGAAGAAATGCACGTCAGGTGTTCTTGTCATACCAAGATTAGCACCCATACAAGCAACAAATTTTGCATTGTACCAGTCAGCACTTTCTGCAACATCAGTTTGTTCACCCCATACCTCTGGAAATGCATTTGGCAAATCGCAATACCAGTCATAAAAACTGAGATTTGCACCACCCATTAATTGTAAAAAGCGTGAGCCTCCTGCATAGCTGATCATAGACATTGCCGGAATAGGTGAAAAACCGACAAGTCTGTCAGGTCCATATTTTTTAACAGTATAAATGTTTGCTGCTGCAATAATTTCAAGAATTTCATCCCATTTTATTCTTCTGAAGCCACCTTTTCCTCTTGCCTGCAGATACTGTTTGCGTAAATTATCATCAGTCTGTATATTTTCCCATGCTTTTAAAGCATCACCGGTTTTTTCTTTTTGCTCGCGGAATAAATCAATTAATATTCCTCTTATTAGTGGATATTTTACCCTTAACGGACTATATAAATACCAGGAGAAAGAGATACCTCTCTGACAACCTCTGGGTTCATATGGTGGAAGGTTTTTGTCTAATGTTGGATAATCAATTGCTTGTGTTTCCCACACAACAATTCCGTCTTTTACATGAACATTCCAGCTGCATCCACCTGTACAATTTACGCCATGGGTACTCCTAACTACCTTGTCATGCTGAAAACGGTTCTTGTAGAATTCTTCCCACTTTCGTGTATTTGGCGAAATAATATCTTTTATCCAGCTCATCTTTTTTATTATTAATAGGTATGGGAAATTATTATTTTTCAGTATTAAGTTGTCGCTTTAAAATATCGTAATTAACACTTTTTCTTTTTCTGAAATGCCAGCCTGCATAAAATAACAATACAAAAAACAAAAATCCTGTTATTCCAAATAAGTAAAATTTATTTGCGATTTTTGGTTCGTAATATTTTGATGGAATTTTATAAGTTGCTGTTGATCTTAAGAAAGCTGCAAGATTATAGATTTCATTTTCTTCTAGTTTATTATTAGAATATGCATTTAACATTGCCGGAAATGCGGGTGACTCAAGAAGGGCTTTAATTCCTTCTCCTTTCATGGTATTATAAGATAACGTAAGATCTTTTGCAAGAAGACCACCGTTTCCAATACAATTTACTGTGTGACAAGAAATGCAAGTAGGCCCGTTATTTTTAAATCTCTTTCTACCTGTAAATAAATAGTACCCCTTGGTTACATTTTCTGAAGTTGCTTTTAATAGATAATCAACAGTTTTCTTTTTTGGTCCACCACTGCCTTTTGAGTCAATCAGAGAAATTATTGAATTTATTTCACCTTCTGAAATTGTGGCAGGTGGCATAACTGAATTATTGTATTCAGCTGCTATTGAAACAGCATCAGCATCACCGCTATTTATTAATGATTGTGAATTAGTAATAAATTTCACAAGCCAATTATTGTCTCTTTTTAAGGTAATTCCCTGCAAATCCGGACCAACTAGTCGTCCACCACCTATTGTATGGCATGATGCACATGCCTTTTTAAAAATAGCCTCTGAATCCTGAGAATATATGTTTATTGGAATAACTCCAAAAAAGATAATATTAAATAGCAGAATAAGTTTTTGTTTTATTTTCACTATTCTTTGTTTTTTTCGTTTCAGTATATTCATTTCTATTTCCGTTTTTTTTAATTTTTAATAGAGGAAATTATAAATGTTAAAAATAATAGAATAATTATAGTATTTAATTACGCAAATATTAGAATTATTTATTATACTTGCAAAGTTTTTTATAAATATTTTTTATTTAATTTATATGTTACTGATATCTAACACTAAACTGTTTTGAAATGGAAACAAATGAAAGCAATTCGAGCAAAGAGAGTAGAAGAAATTTTTTAAGAACTTTCTTTTTTATAGGCTCCGGTGCTGTTTTAGGCAGTGCAGCAGTTTTTGCTGCTAATTCTACAGAAAAGAAAAAAAAATCCGGAGAAAAAATTAAAGTACTTACAATTAATAATGAACTTGTTGAGGTAGATAAAAATGAAATAATAAAAGTAAATACGGAAAAATACAAGCCATTAACAGAGCTTCAAAAAAGAGGAAGAGAAGGCATTAAAGGTAGAAGATGGACAATGGTAATAGACTTATCTAAATGTAAAAATGCAAGAAAATGCATGAGTGCTTGTCAGGAGGCTCATCATTTAAAGCCCGAACAACATCATATTAATGTATTGCAAATAAAAGAGTCAAAAGAAACCGGAGCTTTTTTTATGCCAAAGATGTGTCAGCATTGTGATAATCCACCTTGTGTTTCGGTTTGCCCTGTTGATGCAACATTTAAAAGACAAGATGGAATTGTATTAATTGATAATGAAAGGTGTATTGGTTGTAGATTTTGTATGGCTGCGTGTCCTTACAGTGCAAGAATTTTCAACTGGACCGAGCCATTAAAATCAGAAGAAGATAAAGATATTCCTTACGATGTAGAAAAAAATGTTCCTCAGAAAAAAGGAACTGTAAGCAAATGTTTGTTTAGTGCCGATCGTTGTAGAGAAGGTAAACTGCCGTACTGTGTTTCCGCTTGTCCTAATGGTGTGTATTATTTTGGGGATGAAAATGAAGATGCAGTAACAAATGGTACTACACAAGAAACAGTTCAGTTAGGAAAATTATTGGAAGATAATGGTGGGTATCGTTTAATGCCCGAATTGGGAACAGAAACAAGGGTTTATTATTTACCTGCTAAAAACAGAACACAGCCTTTCCCGGAAGAATTACTTAAAAATTTTAAAGAACATATATGATTATGAAATTGATGCAAATAATAATATGCATACAGATATGATTTTTATAGGTATTCAAAATTCTACAGTACAAATAAAAAAAAATAATATTTGGTAAATTCCAATTGAACCTTTTAATAAAAAATTAATTTAATGAAAAAGATTTTAAGCAGATCGGCTATTTTATTAATTGTATTTACAATTTGTTTAGTTTACAATTCATTTGCACAGGTTTGGATTGTTCCTGATAATAAAAAGAAAAAAACAAGTTCGTTTAAATTCTCACAGGTTTCAGTTTCTGATGGTGAGGCAATTTATTTAAAAACATGCCAATCTTGTCATGGTATACCTGGAAAAGAAAATTTTGCAAAATTAAATCCTTCTCCTGGAGATCTTTCAACTGATAAAGTTCAGAAGCAACTTGACGGAGAACTTTTTTTTAAGATAACAATGGGTAGAGGATTAATGCCTTCATTTAAGAATGTATTAAAAGAAGAGGAGCGATGGAAATTAATTTCATATTTACGAAGTTTTAATGATGCATATGCTCAGCCACCCCTTAGTGCTCCGTCTTCAGGTTGTAAGGGTTGTGTTACGAATATTGAACTAATGTATTTACAAGATAGTAGTAGAATGTTATTAAAAGCAATCGGTACGTTAAATGGAAATAACATTCCAATTTCTGATGCAGAAGTTTCATTATTTGTTAAAAGATATTTTGGAGATATGCAAATTGGAAAAACAGTGAATACTGATTCTGCAGGTCCTAATACTTTTAATTTACCAAAAAATATTCGTGGAGACCAAACAGGAAATGTTATTTTTATTATCAGAATAACAGATGAAAAGCAATTTGGTGAAACTCAAGATACAATTGAGATGCAAATTGGAATTCCAACCAACAATCCACCACTTAATGAAAACAGAGCATTATGGAACGTTGTTAGCAAAGCGCCGTTATGGCTCACTATTTCTTATTCAACAGTTGTTCTAATTGTTATTGGATGTATATTATATGTTATTTTTCAGTTGCTGCGTTTAAAAAGAAAATCAAAAACAAGAAATTCAAAATAATAAAAATAATTAAAATATTTACACAATGTTAATATATTTAAGTGAGTTCAATATAAAATATAAGAACGCATAGCTTTGTTACTTTTACGAGGTAGAATAACATCGTTTTCTTATTTGAATTCACGTTATTGTATGTGCTTTGTTTATAACACAGTGCAGACACAAAAGCAAATGCACATAAAACTTTCAGAGATTATTTAATTGATGAAATGAATGTGAGCTGTACTGGATTCGAATTTGTCATGATAACAAACACGTTGTCAAAACATAAACGAAGTCAATATTAGCTCGGTGAAACATTAGTGAAACATTTATATTAATGAATAATAAGTACATTATATATAATGATAATGACCAAAGATACTAAGAAATAATTAAAAATTAAGAAAGACTTAAGTCAAATTAAATATAAAAAAGATAGGTTTAAGAAGTAGTCCCTTTTACTTTGTTGTTAATTATAGATAAATAGAAAAAGGAACTTTTCTAATAAATTAACTTTTCAGTTAAAATACGCAGAAAACAAAAAAATATTCTAACAAAAGATCAGAAATTCTATTTCTCAATTATTAAAAGTACTACGTTAGAATTCAAAAAGCCTACGCTTAAATTCAAAATGCAACGTTAAAGTAAAAAGTAACTAAAACATATTAATACCTTCAATTATGTCATTTATTTGCTATCGTAAATAAATTCATTTAACAAAGCAAATAAATATGAAAACAACTTCTATTAAATTGACAATCGTCTTGACGGTTTTATTCGCTTTCAGTAGTTTTATTGTAAAAAGCCAGACTACTACTTTAAGTGGCACAGGGACTAATAATTGTACACCTGCTGCTGGTACAATGGGTACAAATAGTACTTTAGTTGGTTGTGGGGCAGGTAATAGCAATTGGGCTAGGCATAATACTTTTATAGGTCATGAAGCAGGATACCAAAATATAGGTGGTACAGAAAATGTTGCTGTTGGATATAGGGCACTTTATACGCAAGCTTTTTCTGACTCAGCTGACAGTTATAATGTTGGAGTAGGAAATTATTCACTTTTCAGCGATACTACAGGAATTAAAAATACTGCTATAGGTCATGAAACTTTGAAAAACAATAGAACAGGTAATTATAATACTACTTCAGGTTATCGTTCTGGATATTCTATAGTGAGTGGAAGTTACAATACTTTTTCAGGATACCAATCTGGTAATGCTAACACAGCCAGTTATAACACTTTTATAGGTTCTAATAGTGGGCTTTCAAATACATCTGGAAATTATAATTTATTTTCAGGGTATCAATCTGGAAATAATAATACAACAGGTTCACAAAATACATATATGGGTATACAAGCAGGTTATAATGGAACAACAGCCAATTATAATACGTTTATAGGATTTATGGCGGGATTTCCGAACACTGGTAATTTTAATACATTTAGTGGATGGAAATCTGGATATTCTAATACTTCAGGCAACAGCAATACTTATAGTGGAAGCTATGCCGGTTATTCAAATACTACTGGAAAATATAATACAGCATTTGGTTATTATGCAGGATTTACAACTATAGCGACCGATTCAAATACTTTTATTGGATATGGTGCTGATGCCACTGCAAATAATTTAAGTAATTGCGGTGCATTTGGATTTGGCGCAAAAACTAATGCAAGTAGGAAAATTGTAATTGGACATACAAACTACGCTACTAATGGTGGGCAAATTGGTGGTTATGTAGGTTGGACAACTTTTTCAGATGGACGATTTAAAGTCAATGTTAAAGAAGAAGTAAAAGGAATAGAATTCATAAAGAAACTACGTCCGGTTAATTATCAGTTAGATTTACAAAAGTTGGATGATTTCCTTTTGAAGAATTCTTCGGATAAATCAGATAGTATGAATGTCAGTAAAAATTCAAGAACGCAATCTTTAAGCACAGTTCATACAGGATTTATAGCTCAGGAAGTAGAACAAGCTGCCAAAGAATGTGGATTTACATTTGATGCTGTTCATGTACCATTTGACAATAATGACAATTATTCTTTAGTTTATGCCTCATTTGTAGTTCCATTAGTAAAAGCTGTACAAGAACAACAAAAAATGATTGAAGAACTACAGACAAAAATTGCAAGTTTGCAAACAACAGGACAAATAAATTACCAAGAAGAATCCCTAACAACGTTACAGGTTAAATTATCTAATAACAATCAGACCATACTTTACCAGAACGAACCCAATCCATTTGGAGAGAAAACTGTAATTCGTTATTTTATCCCTGAAAATTCAAACGGAAAAACTTTCATTGTATTTTATGATATGTACGGAAAGGAAATGAATAGAACAGAAATTACATCCAAAGGCTACGGTAATATGAATGTAAATGCCGAGAATCTTGCTTTAGGGATTTATTCATACAGCATTATTATAAATGATAAAACCATAGACACTAAAAAAATGATTAGAAACTAAGAAAGGCCCATATCAAGCTTCAAAAAAGAGATTGCCTTAAAAAGTAATCTCTTTTTTATTTTGTTATGAATTTTCAAAAAAATCGAACAAGAGTTTTCTTGTTTTTTTAATAAAATTAACTTTTCAGCTAAAATACGCAGAAAAATATCAAAATAGTCTGGTGTAGGTTCAGAAATCTCATTTTTCAATTTTCAAAAATACGACGTTCAAATGCAAATCACCTACGTTCAAATTCAAAAACGAACGTTAAAGTAATTTTATTAAAAACTCTTCTGCCTTTTATAAATAAGGCTTTTTTTTGTTTTAAAAAAGTTTATGATAGTTAAAGGAATATTATGTGCAATTCTGATATTATTTAGTCTTTACATAGAGGCTCAAAATAACACTAACAATAATCAACAAATTAGCGATACTACTTTTGACGTAATTTACACGCCAACAGGTGAAGTGCTTAACCAAACCGATACGATTTATAATGTTGAAATTAAAGTAGGTAAAATAATTTCTTTGCAAAACATTTCCGGTTTTAAAATTAAAATAAAGTCTTTGGAGAATGGTAATATTTTGCACGATTACACTGTGAATAAAACAGGAAATAATAATTCAAACTTTAATTTTAATCATATTAATGGTGATGCCAAAATTGAGATTTTAAATGTTAACCCTATTGATTTCGATTATGAAGTCCGTTACATAGACAACAATGGCAACTCTTCTAATTCTATTATACGAAAACATTAATTGTGAATAACATGAATGCAATGAAATATCTATCACTGATTGTAATGTTTTTTTCCTTTACCATGATGGGAAAAGCACAATATAAAATCACTATTTATCCAGATATTGATGCAAACGTTAAAAAGCTTAACTCGTCAACTAATTATGGTTCAGATGTAACATTTATCGCTCGTTACACAAGTTCTACTGATATAGTCAGGGCCTTAATGAAATTTGATTTATCTAGTTTGCCTTCAAATGCAGTTATAAATTATGCAAGATTAACACTGTATGGAATAGATCATAATGGAAGTTCAAATTCATCATATGTTCAAAGAATTACACAGTCTTGGGTTGAAAATACTGTGACATGGACAAATCAACCTACTGTTTCGTCAACCGACCAAATAACGATGCCTGCAAATACTGGTGATTCAACGGCTAATTACTATATTGATATTACAGACTTTGTTATGAAATGGGTTGGATACGATAGCTCAGAATACAATTATGGCTTTTTATTACGACAAATAAGCGAAACAGGATCTGCAAACGGGCTTGAATTTGGTTCAAGCGATAATGGCAATTCATCAAAAAAGCCAAAACTGGAAATAAGTTATTCGCTGAGTTCAGTAGTAGTTCAAAGAGATACTCTTTATCCAGATATAGATGCTTTAATTAACTCCTCTCAAACAACCACAAATTACGGAAGTAGTAAATATATTGAAGCAAGTTTGGCAGGGACAACGAAAAAACGTTCCTTAATAAAATTTGATTTATCTAATATTTCTTCAGAAGCAAAAATTAAAACCGCTACTTTGATTTTACAGGGAGTAAATCATTCAGGAACAAACCCATCATATTTACAAGTACTTTCACAAGCGTGGTCTGAAAATTCAGTAACGTGGTCAAATTGTCCTTCTACAACAACAAATAACCAGATATCATTATCTCAATCCTCTTCTTCTACTCAGGATTACAATATAGATGTAAAAACAGTAACACAAAACTGGATTAATCTTAAGGAAAGCAATAATGGTTTGTTGTTGGTTAAACAGTCTGAGGCATCAACAGGAGCCTTAATTTTTGCTTCAAGTGATACGTCTGCCACACAGGAACGCCCAAAACTAATTGTAGAATATTATATCCCATATATTAAGAACAAGTATTTTAATCCAGATAAAGACGCATTTTTAAAATGGAAAGTAAATGATGCAAGTTGGGCTTCTTCGAATTTTGGGACACATCCTTTTTTTAATGCAGAAGCAGGGACAGTTAGCGGATATGCTTATAAAATCAGAAGTATTGTTCAACTTAATTTGTCTGGTATTCCTAGTCAATCAACAATTCGCAATGCTGAGTTTTATTTAAATTGGTATGATTCAACTGCTGCCTGGATTAGACATAGTACAAGTAATAGTCAAAGTACTTTAAATCGTGTTACATTGGGTTGGACAGAGAACGGAATAACATGGGATAGCATTAATAATTATTATTCAACAACCGATTATGTTTCAATCCCAGCGGCAACAACAAATACTGAGAACTTCAAAGTTGATATTACTTCATTTGTTAAAAATTGGCATAGTGGAACCTGGACTAATAATGGGATGTTGTATAAACTAGCTACAGAAACTTCATACCGATATTTATATATGGGCTCTTCTGATCGATGGAAGAAGACAGCAGTTCCAAAATTTTGTGTTAACTATATTCCACCATTAACGGTGAATTATACGGTTGTGGGCATAAGCCAGAATGACAGTACGCTGGGGAGTATTTCTTTAAATCCTTCTCAGGGAATTCCGCCATATTTATATAGTTGGGAAACAGGTGATACGACAAGTAGTTTAGAGAATTTATGGATTGGAAAATACGATGTTACAGTTACTGATTTTTTAGACTCCAATTATGTGCTTTCCGTAAATATTCCTGGAGAAGTTCTTTGGACAGAACTTGTAAAGGCTGAATTCAGTGGAGATTCAATTATCAAAACTTATAATTCCTCAGCTTGGGATGCAGGTGGAGTTTCAAGGAATATTCTCAAAGCAAATGAAGAAGGGTATATATATTACAAAGTGAGTGAAAATAATTACTCAAGTGTAACCCGTATTCTTGGATTTAACAAGCAAAATAAAGCCCAGATGGATAGTATTTATTATGCTTTCAGGTTTAGTTCAGGAAATTATTCTTATCAGGTTAACGGCACAGTTGGAAGATCTACGAGTTATACAGTAGGTGATGAATTTAAGATACTTCGTTCAGGTGGATACATTTATTTTTATAAAAATTCAGTTCAATTATATTCAATTTCTACTAATATGAGTGATGAGCTTATTGCCGATGTAGGGCTATATAATCAAAATGCGTACTTTAAAGATGTAAAAGTTTCTTTTGGAAATATGCCATGCCTGGGAGTAAACACAACGCTTTTGGACTCAACTTATACCTATATAATTAATGGTGGCGGGATTTCTGACACGTGCAATAATGGTACTGTCTCAAATTATTGGATTGACAGAATTTTACCGGGGAATACGGAAGAATTTAAGCTGCATTTTTATGATAGCACTATGACTGATACTTCTACTATAATATTTGTTATGGACACTACTTATACCCCTAAGGTTCCACAGTGGCTAGTATGGAATGGAAGTCAATATGATACATTATCAATGGATAGCAGTTACTTTAAAATTCTCATGAATGAAATAGCTTTTACTGATGGAGATAGTTCTTTATCTGTTGTAAATAATACCATTTATCCTGTTTTACAATATGGAACATTATTGACTCCCGATAATGATGGAAGGTATGATATTATGAATATTGAAGGGGCAGAATATATTAGTGATTTTGAATTTAATGTATATAATGTTGAGAATACTGAATTATATAGTACAACAGACTATACCAAAGGTTGGGATGGCAAGTATTCCGGTACACTTGTTCCTGTAGGGCAATACAGATACCTTATTACAGCTGACGGGTTGACTTTTGAAGGATATTTTCTTGTTCAGTATTAAATGTTAAATAAAATCTTAGAATTTAAAAACAAAATAAAATGGAATTAAAACGAAGCATCATAACTTTCAGTATAGCAATATTAACTTCTATTGGAGTATCTGTGTTTATTTATTGGTATACACGACCCAAAATTGGTTATGTGCGTTCACAGGAGTTAATTATGGGTTATGCAGGAACAAAAGATGCACAATATAGTTATAAGGAAAAAATCACAGGAATGCAATCAAATTTGGATTCGTTAATCACTGAATTCAACAAAGTGCAAGAGAATTTTAAATTGGTTAAAAGCCCAAATGAAAAATCTTCTTTAAACGAAGAGTTAACGCAAAAACAAATGGATATTCAAAAATATAGCCAGGCTATTGAATCAATGAGTCAACAGGAAGAAAGCAAAGCACTGGAAGGAGTACTTAATCAGGTCAATAGTTTTATTTATGATTATGGAGAACAACACGATTATGACCTAATACTGGGTACAACTTTATCTGGGAGTATATTATATGGAACAAAGGTAATTGATATAACCGACCCTATTTTGAAACTTCTAAATGACCATTATAAAGGAGATGAGAAAAAGTAATTATATACCATTAGTTTTTGTAATCTGCATAGTTGCTTCTTTTGTTTTTTCTGGATGTAAGAAATCTGATCCAGAAACATACAACGAGTACCTATCATGGATAAATGATCCTGATAATGGCTATATAAAAGAAAGAAGGGTCTGGGGAATCGTTTATCAGGCAAGGTATCTGCCTTCAGATTATTTGGTTTTAAAAGATTTAAAGGACAAAACAATTGATCTTAAAAATACAGATAGTCTTTTTTCTATTTACGATAGTTGTTTAACCATCATGCTTACTATTGGGCCTAACAATGAACTTCAGGAAAAAACAGATCTTTTTATGAATGGGGTAAAAGACCTTAATGAGTTTAAAGAAAGAGTACAGCTTCTGAGTTTTAATATGTCTGAACAAATAAAACTTAAAACAGGAAATTTAATATCAAAGCCCGTTTTATATAATTATGAAAACATATACGGACTTAAGCCTGACCGTGATTTTATTTTTGTATTTGCTCCTGAATCCCTTTCTCAGAAAGAATTCTACAGTTCAGATACATTAGATGTTATTTACGAAGATAAAATTTTTGGTACTGGGATACATCACTTTATCTTTTTGCGAAATCAGATTAACAGAAAGCCATTACAAAACAAATTAAAAAATCAAATTAGCATATGAAAATCCCCAAGCCAGCTGCTCATGTTATTCGTGGGCTAATCTTATTATCCATTGGAGGATCGTTCCTTGCATTGACAAGCGGACCAAGCCAACCGGAATTTTCAAGTTTTGAGCCAGTTGCTACTACAAATATGGTAAGTGAATTTTCGGGTGATTTAACTTACAACCTTCCTGTAATAGAAATTCCTGGCCCTAATGATGCAGGGTATGCTCTTTCATTATCCTATCATAGTGGTGCAACTCCTGAAGAAGAGGCTTCTTGGGTTGGATATGGCTGGACATTAAATCCCGGATCAATTAGCAGGAATAAAAGAGGATACCCTGATGATTGGAAAGGAGCACCTGTTACCTTTTGGAATCAATCTGATCCCAGTATGACAGCTGCTATAGGGGGTGCTGTGAATATAGAGTTTTTTAGTATTGATGCCGGACTGGGGGCAAATGGGAGTATCCGGTATAACAATTATAAAGGCTTTGGATATTCATGGGGTGCAGGTGTAAATCTTTTTAATGGAGTTGTGAGTCTTGGTTTTCATGTTGACGACGGCGAAAAAAGCTTTTCGGCAGCGATAAACCCTGCTGCTGCTTTAAATTATTGTAAAGAAAAAAATGAAGAAAGTTCTTCAGAAATTAAAAAAAAGGTGGATACATATAAAGAAAACAAAAAAAATGGTGTCCCAAAGGAAAATAACCCAAAACCAAATACTGGTAAATATAAAGATAGTAAAGGTTCAACATTACAAACATTTGCCGGTCCTGTTGCAGGAATGGGTAATATGTATACTGCCCATTATTTTAATACTACAGAAAGACCCACTTCAGTTTCAGGATATAGTGGTAACAACTGGACTATTGATCTTGGTTTACAAGGGACTCCTGTTCCTGCTCAAATAGGATTAAGCGGAGATATATGGGGTAATTTCTCTTATCAGGCAAGTAACCCCAGTGAGACACATAACGCATACGGTTATTTATATACATCAAATGCAACTAATGGTAGTTCGGTAATGGATTATCATACAGAAAAAGGTTCCTCATACAATAAAAGAGATGTGTTTATAGGTATTCCAATTAGTGATGCTGATATGTATTCAGTAACAGGCGAAGATGTTCAGGGTGGTTTTAGAGCCTATTTGGGTCAAACTGGAAATTTCAGACCTAATTCAGTAAGTAGTACTACTAATCTATATACAGTGGGAGTAGAAATTGAACTTGGTCTGGATAACGGTGGTGGTGCTGAATTACAATTTGGACAACAGATTCTTAGTGTAGCTCCCTGGAAAAATAATCTGAGCTTTAGTTCATTGGGTTCAACAGGATTTAACGAACCCTTATTCTTTCGATTTAATAACGATTTAGGAGGATATGTTGATTATGCAAATGATGATAATTTGGTAACTGCAAACCTGAGTAGTTCGAATAATATACCTGGCTTAAAAGCATACGAACCTGTTGTTGGTCAAGACATCATTAAACTTAAAAATAACCCTCGTTCGGGAAGATCATCCTATATTGGTTTTTCAACCAATAGCGAAATGCTTGAAGAAATGATATTCAGCAATGATACCTGTCGTTATCGGGCATATTGTAAAGACTCAAAAATAAATTCCTGTATTAACAGAAATACAAATGGGATAAAAGAACAAATCGGAGAATATCAGATTGTAAACGCAGATGGAAATAGTTATACCTATGGTTTACCTGTATATGCCAGAAATGAAAAAAGCATGTCGTATGGAATAAATCCTGCCTCAGCACAGATTACAAGTAATGATTATTACATATTATATCATGACATAACAACTCCGATGAAATCAAAAGTTGGAGAAAGTTTTACAACACCTTATGCAACTGCATACTTACTTACATCAATCACAACCCCAGATTACATTGACAGAACAAATAACGGCCCATCAGATGATGATTTCGGTGGATATACCAGATTTGAGTATGATAGTCTTTATGGGTCTTATGATAAAGAGCACGGTAGTGGTTGGTACGATTGGCGTACACCTTATAATGGAATGTATTACAACAGAGGTATTTTTTCTGATCCTAAAGATGATTTGTTATCATTAAGTGGAGGCGAAAAGGAAATATATTACTTAAAGGAAATTGAGACAAAAACACATCTTGCCAAATTTATTACTTCATTTCGTGAAGATGGATTAGGTGCTTCACCTAACGTAAGAAACGCATCAAGTTTTGATACTACTAAAAATGTAAATGAAAAACTAAAAAAACTTGATAAAATAGAACTATATGCTAAAAAGAATGGGGGGCTTGAATTAATAAAAGTTGTAAATTTTTCATATGATTACTCACTGTGTGGAAATGTAGTTAACAATACCGGAAATACAAGTGTAAGTGGAAACTCAAATAAAGGGAAACTTTCACTACGTAAAATATGGTTCGATTATAAAGGAATTTATAATGCCAGAATCAGTCCTTATGAATTTTTCTATGAATATCCCACAACAAACTACCCTGATGAATATAGTTCATTCGCAAATTATGGACAATTTTCATCCTCTGAACAAAATCCTAATTACAGTATTTACAATCTTGATCCCTGGGGAAATTACAGGACTAATGGTCAGGATAGGTTTAATAATCTCAGACCATGGCTTTCTCAGATTCAGGACACGACTTTTGATCCAGCTGCATGGCAATTAAAAAAGATACAACTACCATCAGGTGGTGAAATCCACGTACAATATGAACAGGATGATTATTGCTATGTTCAGGATAAGGATGCTCATGTAATGGCATCAATAGATCATATTACAGAAACAGCAAATTCTACTAAATATTTTCTTGATTTATCAGATTATGATTATTCTTCATCTGAATTACAAGAAGTGGCTGATGCTATTAATAGAAATTATCGAGATCCGAATAAACGGATTTTCTTCAAGTTTCTTTATAAGTTAATCGGATCAAATAATCCTGATTTAAACCCAACTGTTTGCAACAACGAGTACATAGATGGATATGTGTATATTAAAGAAGCAAAGTTAGATGTAGGTTCAGGAATGGTTTATATCGAATTAAAAACAAAGGACTCGAATAAATACAATTTACCTGAACAGGTTTGCGAAGATTATGTTAAAAAAGAAAGAGTTGGTGATATAAAAATTTCTGGAAATTGTGATTGTGGTAATGGAATTTTCTCCTCGAACGGAGCATTAGATATTGCAGAAAGGTTAATGAGCTTAGGGGCGAGTTTTTCAGAAGTTGATGCAAGTTTAGTTTGCAAACATATTTCAAATGATGACTCTTATTTTAAGATTCCATATATCGGAGATAAAAAGGGAGGCGGAATAAGAGTAAAAAGACTATTGTTATATGATGAAGGAATTTCTGGTGGAGAACCGGTTTTATTTGGTAGCGATTATACATATAAGTACTGGGATGCAGCTAAAAGAAAATGGCGTAGTAGTGGTGTAGCAACAAATGAGCCTGGGGGGATGCGTGAAGAAAACGCACTTGTGCAGGCAATAGAAAGACCAGATCAACCGGATTTGGAAAGGATTATTTCGGGTCGGGACAGAAAACAGTCTGAAGGGCCTTTAGGTGAAGGATTATTACCCGGCCCGTCTGTTGGATATGGTCGTGTAGTTGTAAATAGTATTCACAATAAAAGGACATCTCCAGGATTTTCAATAAAAGAATTTAATACATGTAGAGATTTTCCTTTTATAGCTTCAAAAACAACCCTGAGTGGCGGTTGTAAAAAAACCGATTACCTGCCTTTAACATTAGGCTATATAAACAGAATAATTGATAATATGTGGTTAACACAAGGATTCTTGTTTAAAATGAACAATATGCATGGACAGCCAAAAGGGACAACTGTATATGCAGGAAACTATTCTTTTAATACAACAACAAATACTGAGAATGCTTCTCGTGTAAAAATGTCTGGTGAAGAATTCGAGTATTTCAATCCGGGCGATAAATTACCGGTATTAACCTCCATTCAGGATTTGAAAAAAGTAATGCTTCCAGGTGGTTGGGATAATTTGTCAAAAATGCCATTGGGAAAAGAAATGGAAACTGTGATTGAAACAAGGGAAACACGGGATGAAAATGATAATATTTCTTTAGAATTCGATGCTGATGTAGGTCTTGCGGGTGTTATTCCACTTGTGTATTTTTCACTAAAACCAACCATCACATATACTGAATCGGAACTTTATACTCATGCAATAACAAAGGTTATATCATATCCGGCAGTTGTGAAGAAAATTAAAATCTATAGGGATGGGATGAATATCGTATCAGAAAATCTGGCATTCAGTCCTGAAACAGGTAAGCCTCTTGTTGTAAAAACTACAGATGCATATAACGACAAAGAATTAAAAGGTGTTTCCCATAACGGTGAAATGAAAACATATAATATTCCAGCTTCATTTCCGTATGCGAATTTCAAGCAAAAAGCAACAAATGAGCGTCTTAAAATTTACAACACTACAGGTATTGAAATAACTTATTATGAAAGTCCTGAACATGTTTTAGTGAGTGTCACTGACACATCGGAAAAAGGTAGAAGAATCAAGCAATTGCAAAAAGGAGATATTGTTCTTCTGACTGATAAAAACGATATGAACAAGAGGGCAATCTTCAATATTAATTCAGTGAGTGGAAATTATGTAGGTCTATTGCCTGTATATTATTCTGACCCTCTGGTATTGGGTAATGAGGTTAATGTAGAATTAGAAGTTATCAGAAGTGGGTGTAATAACAAATTAAATGAAATGGCTGGAACTTTTACAACATACGGTGAAGATGATATTGAGACAGATACAACATATACTGATATTTTGGATTATAGGGATGAATTATCAGATGCCCTTAATACAACAGGAATTGGTACTTTATACTTTTCAGACCTATCACCTTCAATACTTGACAGTATTGCAAATCCATTCACAAGCGGGTGTGGGATTGATGACCATTTTAGAGCTGTTTTAAGTATGAGTAGTCCAATATTATCTTTTGAAGTAAATAACGGTGGAGTGTTAAGTACAACTATTGAACTTTATGAACCCAGTGGTAATATAGGAACCTTTGCGATTGATACAACTAACATGCAATTGGTATACTATTCTAACCTTCCTTTCCAACCTGCTCCACAATATGTAACCAACTTACAATTCTGTAACAACACATCACCAAAAATTTATGTAAATAACACTATTTCTTCACAAGCAAGTACTTTCTCTGATCTATGGACTTATAATGAGAGTATATATTATCCATTATTAACCGGAAGAAACGATTATGAAAAGGGTATACTTGGTAAATGGAGAAAAGATGCCGATTATTCATATAGAACATCGGTGTCTATTCAAGACACAGCGTATTCATATGGTTCGGGTGTATATAAAATGGAACTATTTAATTGGACATCGCCATCTGCTAACAATTTGAATAATTGGTTGCCTCTCACTAGAATTAAATCTTACACACCGGATGGGAACGAAATAGTTGAAGAGAATATTTTGGGAATTAAATCAATCGCCAAATATGGCTATAACCGTTCATTTCCTTACCTTGTTGCAACAAATTCCACATATGAAGGTTCTTACTTTGAAAGTTTTGAAAATATTTATGAAGATGGTTCCAATGATTTTCTTGAAGACGGAACTCCCATAGAATCATATGTTGATATTGACAGTACTTTGGGTCATGCAGGGCGAAGTTGCCTTATATTGAATTCTGGAAATGATTCAAAAATCCTTTCTTATGCTCCTGTCTCCTCAAAAATAGCCCAAAAGGGATTACTTTTTAAGACATGGGTTTATTTAGGAACAAATCATCAGGATTTGTTTTATAATAAACTTAAGGTCGAAGTCAGGGATTCAGCAACGACAGATGTTGAAACCTTTAGTTACCTAAAATATGTTGCCCGTGTGGGTGACTGGGCTTTGTTTGATGGCAGTATTTCTTCGTATGATAGTACTATTGCTGCTTACATCTGTTTAGGATATATTTTCCCGCAGGGTACTACAACTATCCGTGTTGACGACATTCGTTTTCAGCCTTCCGATGCTGTTGTAAAGGCATATGTATACGATGTTGCAACAAAGAATGTGCTTTGCATTTTTGATGACCAGCATTTTGGACTTTTTTACCAGTATAATGCAGAAGGAAAGCTTATACGAAAACTGAAAGAAACGACTAAGGGAGTAAAAACTATCCAGGAAACAGAATACAATTTTAAATCAGAACCTTTTTCTCAGAATCCATGATAAAAAATATAATTATATCAATTCTGGTTTTATTAAACACATCTGTTTTTTCGCTTAATACAAGCGAAAAAACAGATGCTGTTAATTGTTTAAAAAAGGCATATGCACAATGGAATTCATTGTTAAAAGAACAAAAAGAAACAGCCATTTGCATAAAATACAGTGTCACTATAAAATACATGCAGGAAAATGCAGAGAAAACAACAAATTCAACAGTAGAGTTTTATTCAAAAAATGACAAGTCTGTTATTCTCAATTCAGATATGCAATATTATGGAGATAATGCACTTTGGATGGTGATACAACCTATAGAAAAGAGAATTACTCTTTACGATCCTGACAATAATAAATTAAATCAGAGGAAATCCATTCAACCTTCTGCTATTCAGGATAGTATTTTTAAAGTAAGTACTGTGATTAGTGATAAAAAAGAAAAAACCGGAAACAAAGAAATTAGAAAAATAAGAATTAGGTTAAACGAGAAAGGAATTAAATCATTTGGTTTTACGACAGTTGATTATATTATTGATTGCACTACAAATCAGATTAAAGCATTGAAAATGTATTTTGCTCCTTCTTCAAAACAAATGAGATCGTTGGAGCTTAAAGTAAACGAAATAAATAATAAATATTCAGGACAAGTTCTTACAAATAATTTTTATTCCAAAGTATTCCAACCTAACGGAAAACTACGTTCAGACTACAGTAAATATCAAGTAAAAGATTTTCGAAAATCCAAGAAATTATGAATACATATATTCAACATCGGCTGATACTTTTTGTATTGATGTTTTTATTAGCAGGAATTTCATTTTCTTCAATACAAGCCCAATCTCAATATTATTTAACCGATACATCTATTATTAATAAAACTGATTTGCTAAGTGCAGATAGTATTAATTTTATTGTATCATCAGTAACCGTACCAAATGGATGTGGTTATGCTAGAGGAAATGGCACCTTTGATGTGCGATTTGCTACAGATGATGATTATGAATTCGGCTCAACTTCTTTTAGCTATTACACAATTGTTACGATTTTTGGATATGATGCTCTTAACAATATTTTATTTCAGAAGGTTGAAACACTTGCTTTGTCACAAACTCAGCCCGAAGTACTAATGCATGTCGATTTTAGCGATGTTGCAGGAATTGTAGACCATTTTAAAGTAGAATATACGAGTTGCTCTGGTTGCTCAAGTTCTTATTGGGCTACTTGGGTAAAATTAACAGCATGGTATATAATCGATCTTCATTGGTTAGCGATGTCTGCAAATGAACTTGTTTCAGGATTATCTGTTGACATGAATCAAACTAACACAAACAGGGTGCGATTTAGTTGGTCATCGGATTGTCCTTATTCGGATTATGAATTTCAGTTGCTAAAAATGTACGATACTACCAGTACTGATCGTGTGAATGAAGACGAGGTAGATGCATGGGTAGATTGGAATAAAGCACTTACCATAGAAACACAATCAAATCAAACTTTTCTTGATCTCACACTTACTGAAGGAACAGGTTACTATATTTGGAGAGTAAGACCAATAAGCACACAATATCCGGGTGGTAAAGCTGATTCCAGAAATTATGGAAGTTGGTCGCACCATATTGCACAGGGAACACTTTATAATTTTACTGATAACACAAGTGTTGATGATATCTTTTTTTACAATCAATTTAATGAAGATATAAACTGGATTTATAGCCGTGTTTTTTCTGAAGGTGGAGCTGCTACAAAGAGTCCTTTTAAGCTAAAAGAAACAATTTCGTTTGCCAATGGTCTTCAGCAGATGGAACAAGATCAGGTTCATCTCGAAAGTGCCGACACTGTAATGGTAAAAGCTACTGTATATGACTATGCGGGTAGACCAGCTTTAACTTCTTTACCGGTTCCGGTCTCAACAAATTCTTTGGAATATGTTCAGGATTTATTAAAAGAACGACATTCCGATTCTTTGTATTCTGCCAGACATTTTGATTCTGATTCTACATGGTTTGCCCCAAAACAAACAGTTGATAGTATTGGTTTTTATACTTATTATTCTGAAAATAACAGCGATGTTTATGTTCCCGATGCTGAAAAATATCCTTTTTCCCGAACACTTTATCAGGGAGGTACCGGACGGGTAATACAACAAAGTAATCCTGGAGCAATTCATACAGTTCGTAAGAATGACTCACATACTATCAAAACATATTATACAGGTGTTGCCGATAATGAGTTGGTTCGTGTTATGGCAAATGAAGCCCCTGCCGGAAATTCCGTGTATAAGGAGATTGTAACCGATCCAAATAATTCAACCTCGGTAAAATATTATGAGAATGATGGAAAATTAATAGCTACCTGTCTGGCTGTAAACCCCTACCGCAATGCAGCACTTGAATCTCTTTCTTCGCAGGCAGATGCTAATTTTTCAGTAAACTTTGCTACTAATGGTAATACACAAAACGGAAATTTAATTACAGCTCAGGGTGCTTTTATTTTATTTGATAATGATAGTACAACTGTTGATGTAAATTACACAATAACTCCCCAGAGATTAGAAAATGATTGTGATACAACCATTTGTCGTACTTGCGATTATGTGGTTAGGCTCAGAGTTATAAATACAGATCTGGATTCTGTGATAACAGCTGATACTTTGGAAATACTTCATCCAGATAGTTGCCAAACAACCAAAACTATTACTCATTCATTTAAACTTCCAGCCGGTTCTTATCTATTACAAAAAGAAGTTACAGTAATGAATTCAGACAGTCAGGGGAATTTGTTTATGACTAGCGATGTCCATGATTTATTTACTGCTGATTCATTATTGATTCGTGATTCAGTTGAATATTATATTCATTTGCTTGATTCTTTAGGTGTTGATAGTTTTTATTATACTTTTGGTGTTAATGTGAACGCATATCTTTTTCCAGATAAAGATCTTCATGATTCAACTATAATACTTCCTGTAAATTCTTGTTTCTCAATACCAATTCCCGTTATGGCCTGCCCTAATATTCCATGCGATGTTGAAAATACAACAGCAGAACAGGCAGAACTTTTCATGACCTATTTTTCATCTTATAATGATACAGTTATTACAAATCATGACACTTATCTAGGATTTTTTGGAAGTCATTATACATGGAATACATTTGCGACAATGGTTGATAATATGCTACAGGATGGTTATGATTGTGAAGCTATATGGAATTGTTGGAGAGGAGTTGTATATAGTTATGGACAATACCAAACAATATCGGGAAGTGATTCTTCTAATAATCATCAACTCAATTTAGTAAGTGAATTTCTTGCTTGTACAGGTTATCATTTTAACTCTACAGATACAAGTCAGACAGCAGTATATCCTCATGCATATGAATGGGTTTATTATAATCCTGCTATCGAATCTCATACTGCTTGTAAGGAAGCCATTAATCAATTAGTTTGCGCTGACACTACTTCATGTGCAAATTGTCTTACACGGGCAGATGATGATTTTACTTGTTGGGGTACAGGTACTACATTAAATCATTATCTTGAACTTTTAAATAACTGTATTGGCAGTCAGTCTAATTACTTTTTCGATGATTGTGCCGATTGTTTTACATTTACACTGGATTATTTTAGCAATCCTGCAAATACTCAGGATGTAATAGATTCCATTGCACAAGCAAATATGGATAAGTGCAGGGAACGATGCGATCAACGTCGTGCCGGTTTTGAATCAAATGTGGTGCAACTGATACACGACCAACAGGATTATATAGAAGGTGACTGGCATCAGTTAGCAGCCGATACTACTTTTGGGCTACATTATATTTTTGATTATTCAACATCTCATGACCCTGATATTTTTGATAAATCCAAATCACAGGTACAATGCTTAACAAATGCTTTGGTTGATTATTGCATGGAAGGGTGTGAACTAACAAAAGTTGGTGATTCTTGGGGTGACTCAACTCAATGGGCGCATTTTCAACGGTCTTTTAACGGCATGTACGATTTGTCATTTAATGGTGGCACTGGATGGGATACTGTGTCAACCAACGGAATAAGAAGTGAGATTATGAGTGCCACTGATGTTACAGATACTACTTATGGTAAATTTCTAAAAGTATGGGATAAAGTTGATGGTGGAGGAAATACGGAAACACTCAGTTCAGTTATTCAAACTAAGGATAAAGGATTATTACTAATCGGTACTTCTAATACAGTTGATACTATCGGGAACAAAGATGGTTTACCAGCTGTTAATGAAGATTACTGGATTGTTAAAAAAGATAGTTCTGGGGCAAAAGAATGGGGTATTGATATCCAGGCAGCTGATAAAGATTTTTTGAAATGTGCTATTCAGACTTGCGATGAAGGTTATTTGTTAGCAGGTACATCAAGGTCTGATTCGGTTCCAGGGTATTCCAAATTGTCAAGAGCTATCGGATATGACGATTTTTGGATAATTAAATTGGATAAAAGTGGAAATAGAATTTGGGATAAAACCTACGGTGGTACTGACAATGACGACTTGAAAGCCATTGTCGAATTACCTGATAAATCTATAATGTTATGCGGATCTTCTTTTTCCGATAGTTCGGGAAATAAAACGACTCATAATCGTAAAAATGGTATATATAGCACCAGTGATTATTGGGTAATTAAAGTAAGTTCATTAGGTGAAATAATTTGGGATAAAACCTATGGAGGCTATGGTTCAGATGTGTTAACAGATGCCATATTAACAGGAGATAACAATGTGTTGTTATGTGGATATACAAACTCTCCATTATGCGATACTTGTTCGCTCACTTCCAGCTATGTGACCGATACTCTTGCGAATAATTCAACCGACTACTGGCTTGTTAAAATTGATAAGAATGGAAATGTATTATGGAATGAAGTGTTAGGAGGAAATAACGATGATTTTGCATGGTCAGTTACCGAAACACCCGATTGGAACATTATTATTGCAGGTAGTTCTTATTCAACTCAGGGATATGGCGACCATAATGCAGCAAATTATAGTGAATCTGACCTTTGGCTGGTACGGACTAATCCTTTCGGACAATACCAGTATGATCGCACATTCGGCTCAGATGTTCATGAAGCAAAAGAAGGTGCAGATATTATGAGAGCTCGTTCAGGGAATTATTATTTAATGACAACAGCTGAGGTTATTACAATTAATGATACAACTTCAACGCGCCATGCAACCGGAAGTCTTGCAAGCAAAATAATGTGGTCAGTGATAGTGGATGATTCATTAAATTATATTTATGATATAGCTTTGCAGGGACTGGGATATCTTAATCCAATAACATTTAGTAATAATGGTACATCAGTAATACAAACATTTGACAGGGATATTGTTTTCGGAGGATATTCAAATGATACAATAGGAAATCAGAAAAGTGCAAAAGCATTTAATTTATCAAACGATTACTGGACATTAAAATATAAATATGTTTGTAAAGACCAGACTATTTGTATTAAATGGAAACCATTCCCTGTAATTTCAGATACTCTGGATGGTTTTGTTGATATACAACCTATGAATTGTGAACAGGCTATTATATCTGACATAAAAAATATGATACTTATACAGGCTAATGATTTTATAGAATCACACCGTCTGGAATTAATTCAGGAATATCAGAATAAATGTACGCTGGCTGCATCTCTTAATGATTCTTATACTGCACAATACAATCTCGCTTACCACCACTATACACTCTACTATTATGACAGGGCTGGTCATTTGATTAAAACCGTACCTCCTGCTGCGATTGATTTAACTCAAACTTATTCAAGAAGTGATACTACTGTTTATCCACTTGCAACAACGTATCAATATAACAGTTTGGGACAACTTATAGAGCAAAAAACACCTGATGCCGGTGAAACAAAGTTTTATTATAACAGCATGGGTTTATTGCGATTCTCGCAAAGTGCACAACAGACTATTGATGAAAAATTCTCTTATACCAAATATGATAATAATTTCCGGGTAATTGAATCTGGTGAAGGAGCTGACGGAAATGGTTTTATGGATCAAGCCCATTTAGATGATAATACCTGGCCTTCAGCAAGTCATTGCAAACAACAGGTATATACTGTTTATACTACTCCTGGTTTTAATATTCATTATCTGGATGGTTCTTCTCAACATAATTTGCTTAACCGGATAAGTTATACCTATACTGCTGATTCAGTTTACACATGGTACAGTTACGATCCTCACGGGAACGTTGAATGGCTTATTCAGGAGTTGCCATATCTGGGAAAACAATATATTGGATACGATTACGATTTGGTAAATGGCAATGTGTTAAAAGTAAAATATAATGAAGGTAAAATCGATCAGTTTTTCCATCGGTATACATATGATGCTGATAACAGGATTGTATTAACTGAAACATCCGTTGACGGAAATATCTGGGATAAAGATGCTCAGTACAGTTATTTTCTTCACGGTCCGTTAAGGCGTACTTTGCTGGGTGAAGACAAAGTTCAGGGAACTGATTACACATATACTTTACAGGGGTGGCTTAAATCGATTAATCAAACTTCTCTTATACCTTCACTTGATCCGGGATTTGATGCCCGTAATGGTGCTGCAAATGAAAATGTGGCACAAGATGCTTTTGCTATGCAATTAGAATATTTTAACAGCGACTTTACACGTACTAATTCTTTTATGACAATAAACGATGCGTCTACTTACACGGGGTACGATGGCTTATATAACGGCAACATAGCAGCCTGGACTTATCAGCATAAGACAAATAATAATTTGAATTATAATGGTCTACAGGGTGATAGATTTCATTACGATGAACTGAACAGATTGCTGACAAGCCAGTGGTATGATAATAGTTTAAGTACTACCGGCACTTATGAAACTCGTTATTTATATGACCCGAACGGGAATATAAATTCGCTTTTACGTTTTGATGAAAATGGAAATACTTTCGATGATTTTACATATAACTATAACAATAACACTAATCAGGTAAATTCTGTTATTGAGAATATTTCAGGTATGTATACCACTGATCTTCAAAAATCTTTGGAACAATTAATATATGATGCTAATGGAAATCTTATTTCAAGCCCGAACAATGATGATGAGATTGATACTATTTACTGGACAGCTTTTGGAAAAATCAAGAAAATAGTTCGTACTTCTAATTCCGAAAAAGACCGACTTGAATATTTTTATGATGCAGCAGGAAACAGGGTAATAAAGAAAGTAACTGATTTTAATGATAATGTTTTTAAAACATTTTATATACGGGATGCACAGGGAAATATTATGGCTGTATATGAAGATAGCACGGATTATAATTACGAGCTTATAAAGTACAAGCTAAAGGAACAACCAATATACGGAAGTAGCCGTTTAGGAACTCGAACATCGGATTTGTTGGTTAAAACTTATGACTGGCATCATAATGAGGTATTAGAAACAGATTACTCTGAAATAAAATCAGAAAAAATAAGACTTGGAACTACTGCAAATTATTCAACTTTTATTATTCCCAATATTGATGATGTAAGCAGTGCAAATCTTTCGCTTATGTCGTTTAAATCTAATGTTGTTATACCTCTTCAGTCTCCAAAAACAGGAATTAAATATGTAAACTTCAGTGGTGCAACTCCAACGTATCCAAACGTTAGCTTTTTATCAACCGGTTTAAATCCGGGCGCACTTGCAGCAGGCGAAGACCGATACGGAAATGTTTGGTTTGACGGAGTAACATTTCAAACGATTAACAGTATGTTTGATGTAACTGTTTTGCGTGACCGTTCAAATAACATAATTAATAATTGCTACAGTATTCCTTCTTCATTTAAAAATGAAGCTATGGCTATGCAAACGCCCGACTCGGCAGGACAGTTTTATCTTTTTACTTTAAGAGGAAAGCCCTATTGCACAACCATCGATCTTACCAACACAACAGCACCCGAGGCACGGAATATTAATTTCTTTAACAACTCTTATTTTGGTCGTACTATGGCACTTTTGGCAGATTATCGTCCCGGTTACCTTAGTTATTTATATTTGCGAAGCTACAATAGCGACTCAACAAGTATATGGGCGTTTCCTGTGTATCCCGACAGTGTGGGAACAGGAAGGATTCTTAAAAAGCAATTCTCAAAAGATAACGCTGGCGTAAGCCAGATAAGGGTATCGCCCGATGGCACTATGCTGGCTGTAGCCGACAAAGAAAACGGAACAGGCAGTTATTTGCGTGGAACCATTTATATCTATAGCCTTAATGCAACCCACGACACTTTATCGACTGCTATTGATTCGGTAAGGTTACCCAATGCCAAATTCTGCAAAAGTTTTGATTTTTCGCCTGAAAATAAGTACATTTACTTCACCGAAATAAATCAGGGAATGGGTACTCCTGTAAAAATAAAACGCCACCTTATAAATAATTTCACAGGCAATGCTGTATCTCTTGCAAATGCAACGGGAGAAGTAAGGCGTAGTAAAAACGGGAAAATATATGTTACTCCGGGTGGTACAAAAAATCAATATATTATAACCAACCCAGATGCTGCTACACCAACATGCACTCTTACCCAAACAATGACCGATGCCAACTGGAAATATGCTAATTTTATGATGAACCAACCGGTTTGCTTTTATACTAAGGAAGAGAACCTGTTTACACGAAATGTAAATAAAAAACAATACGAATTAACCGACCATTTGGGTAATGTGCGCATTGTTTTGAGCGATGTAAAAGAATATGGCGATACTGTTGGTGGTCCCAATAGTTTTACTGTTAACGATCTAACAACAAATAACTACATGCCATTTGGTTTCCCTACTCCGGGTAGAAATTATTTTGGAGCAACAACTTACAGGTTCGGATTTAACGGCAAAGAAAAGGATGACGAGATTACTGGCTCAACAGGAAGTAATTTAGATTTTGGAGCAAGAATTTATGATAGTAGGATTGCAAGGTGGTTGACTATTGACCCATTATCATTTAATTACCCGTTTTTAAGTCCATACCAGTATTGTGCAAATAATCCAATTATTTTTGTGGACCCAGATGGTAAAAAAATTAAACCTACTAATGAAACTACAACAGAAGTTTTCCAAGAAAAGAACAGCTCATACAAAAGGGTATTAGGTATTGTTGAAGAAGATGGTGTATATTCAGCAACTGAAAAATATAGTGACCAAGATGAATTTAGAACTGCACTTAAGTTGGGAGATGTTAAGATGACTGAAAATCAAATAAATGAAGCTTGGGATTATTATGGATTACTCTCAACAAGAGAAATTATAGAGGTTACATGTACTCAGTATGCAGAATCTAATTCTGATCAGACTACTGGAAATATTGGTAATCAAAATGACCCATCACATCTTGGTAAAGGAGGTTTATTGACTGATTCAGATAAAAGAAATCATTATGCAAGACTATTGAAAAAAGAGGGTGTATTAACCAAGAGATTAAATGATGCATTATATGATGGGAAACCTATAAATGACGAAGATATTTCAGCAGAAGTTTTAGTTGATAAAAGAGGAAAAGGATGGGCATTTTTTAAAAATAATGGACAAAATAAATCAGTTAAGGGAGAAGTTCTTATTGATGCAACTGGAAAGAGTAAAAGAAGAATAGGAACAGATATTATTAAAAAAACTAAAGAAGCAGTTTCAAATGATTAGACTAATTCTATTATTTATATTTTTTTTGACATCATTGATTGTTCAGAGTCAAAATATTTTTAAAATTTTTAAGGATGATACTATATTTATCAAGAAAAAAGGTTTATTAGACGGTTTTAATTACTCTTTAAAAGATTCCTTGCCAGATGGAAAATATATATTATTTAATTTGGAAAAAAAAGATAGCTCTTCAGAAAATTTGGTTATTAATTTCCAAGGTGAATATAAAGAGAGGCTTAAAGAAGGCGAATTTATTCAAATTAATTATAATGTTAATAATGGTAAATTAACACCTTCATATATTCGTCAATGTAATTATAAAACAGGATTAAAAAATGGCATTGAGGAAAGTTGGTGGTACTGTAAGCATGGATTAGAATATAATATTATTATGGAATTTAGAGGTGAATATAAGCAAGGAAGAAAAAATGGTTTGTTCTTGTACTATGATGAAGGTTGTTTAAATAAAATTATTGAATATGAGAATGATTCTTTAAAAAGAATTGTGTTTGAAGATAATAACTCTTATTTAATGAAAAAAGATTTGTTTAATCATTTCAAAAAATAAAAATTGCCTATCTTAAGTCTTCATTTAGTATCTTTTACTATAAATAATAACAAAACTTCACAATGACCCTCCCAAAAATAAAAAAGTCAAAAATGGTGCTTACCTTTTGGTAAAAGAAAGTTTATTGAAAAAATAATTTAAACATTGTTATATGGAATATCTGAAAATTTTTGAAAATTGGGCAGATTATGATAATCTAAAGAAAAAGAAAACGGACAGCAACTTCTTTTCCTGTGAAGAAAAGTGGGAAATTGAATATTTACGAGGAAAAATTAAAGAAATTTATCCATCAATAGATGATGAGAAGATTATATTAGCAATAAAAGTATGTTGTAGTACTATTGCTCCTCCTCGACCAAGAAAAGATTTTATCATTTGTGTTTTGAGAAGATTAGGAATAATTAAATAATTATTTTTTAATGTGCAGCTGATGAACATTAATAAGAATAACAAACTATTAGAATTAAAAGATGAACTGCCCAAAACATAACAATAGGTATTATTATAATGACTATATAACACCTAGCAATAAAGATGTGATAGCAATTGTTCATCAATTATCGGGTAACCAAATTGAATCTTGTTTTAATTATGTAAGCCTGAATATTGAGTATGTGATAGATAAACAACAATATGGTTTTGATGAGTATTGGGCGTTTCCAGAAGAAACAATAAGTAGACGTATGGGAGATTGTGAGGATACTTCATTTTTACTTGCATCATTGCTACTTGCATCTGGAATAAATCAAAATTATATAAGAGTGGTCATCGGCTTCTTACATAGAAAAGGTCATGCCTGGGTTGAGGTTGATACAAGTGATTATGGCTGGTTAATATTAGAAAGTACATCTGATGATGTGTTTTGCATTGGTCGAAATGCTTATACAATAAAAACAGGTTATTCGAATGGATATGTACCAACAACCTATGTGTACAACAATTCTTGCATACGTGTATAATATTATCGAAGAAAATGATAAACCTTAATTACACATGGATTAGTATTAATTGTCCGAAATGCTCATATGAATTCGACATTCAGTTAATTGATGCAAAGTCTGAGAAAAATGTATATTGTCACAATTGTAAGTTAACAATCCGGTTGCAGGATAGTGAAGCATCCGTACATACTGGAATAGATTCTGTAAACAATGCTATGAAAGAAGTAGAAAATATTTTTAAAAACTTTGGAAAATAATGTATAACAATCACAATTTACGTACAGATTTACAGGAATGGAAAAGCAGACTTAGTAGATCAACACATAGCCAATTTGGTAATCAATTAAAATTTATATTAACAAGTATAAATAAAAATAAGCAATTGTCAGGTCTTTTAAATGAAGCATGTATAAGTCATCCATATAACGATGCTGTTCTTAACAAATTAATAGAGCGCGAGGACTATTACAGAATGCAAATGGAGTTTAATAGTGACGTACATCAAGCAGCTTTTTGTTATCAATATTTGACTTATTATATTAAAACTTATACAGATGGAAAATATAACATAAATCATTATAGTTCTTTTCAACGTGGCGATGCTCATGAAACAATTCAAAATATTATAGATGAATACATAACCCCTATTTTTAATTATTTTCATGATAGGTTAGATAAATCCAATTCAACAATTTATTTGCTTGAAAAATATAAGAGACGTACAGAGTGGTTTACTAAAGAAACGTTGTTAAATCAGTACAAAGATGCTACAAAGAACTATGAGGGTGTTTTTGAAGATGATTTACGACTGTTTTTATTCGATCAAGGTATTGATTTTCCATTTTCAACACCAAAATCATCAACAGGAAAACGAGCAGATATTGTTGGTGCAATTGATACCGACGATCCGATAATTATTGAGGTAAAAATAATTGATAAAGTAAAAAAATACGGTAAAAACCGAATCAAGGATGGTTACAAACAAATATTAAAATATACCAGCGATTATAACAAAGATGTAGGTTATTTGGTAATTTTTAATATTGATAATGCAGAACTGAATTTTAAATTATCTGACTCCAGTAAGGTTTTTCCACCAATGATGGTTATAAATAATAAAACATTGTTCTTTGTTACGATTAATCTTTATTCGGATGAAAAAGCCAGTGAACCGGGCAAAGTTTCTGTTATAGATATTTCAGAGGAAGATTTAATAAATTAATATTTTAATTATGGCTAAAATAATAATTATAAGAGGCACACAACAATCTGGCAAAACAACAACTGCAGGTTTAGTTTATCGAGAGTTGTTGCAGTATTGTAACAAAGAACATAAATTTAATGGTTCTACTGTAAATACAGATAGTTTAATCATTAAAAATGATACGGTAATAGATTTTAAAGCAGAGTTGACTTGTAATAACAAAAAAATTGGCATTCTAAGTGCTGGAGATATTGCAAATGATGTCCGAGATAATCTGAATATTTTTATAAACATTAAGATTGATGTAATAATCTGCTGTGCTCGAAGTGTAAATAGAATCGGATCAACTTATAGAATGATCATGGATGATTTTTCTAAGAAGAATGAAATTGCTTTAGAAATTTTTACAGAATACAGTAATGTTAAGTCTGAAAAGTTTACAATAAAGAATGGCATTGTTAATACTATATTGAAAAAGATTCTGGAAATAACAAGTAAATAAAACGTATGAAAGCAACTATTTTTAAAGTTACTAAGATTTTAGAAATTGAAAAAGGAAATAAGGAAAAGGATTTTCCCAATACTCAGCTTAGTTTGTAACTAAGCAGCAACATAATTAATTAAGAAACTCAGAATAAATTAATCTTGGAGTTGAAGATGAATAAAAAAGAACTATTAGAATCTTTTAAGCAAAAAAAAGAGATTACCATTACAGATGTTATTCAAACGAATAATCGCATGATGGATAAATGTAGCACAAGTACAATAACAATAAAGGTACTTGGGAAGTCTAAAATTTATCGGCCAAAATTTACAGTTAAACAAATCAATCAGGCATGGGCAAATATCAATAAAAATGCAAAGGAATTATAGTAAAATATATAGTAAGATTGTTGAAAACGATGATGATTTTGTTGGAGTTGTTGCGTATGCATTATACAAGCAGAATAAAATTCAGTTTATCGAAAATTTTAAAAAAGATAACAATAGACATCCTACTGACACAGAACTAGCAGGTTTTCACCAAAGCTGTTATCCTGCAATTAAGCAATATAAAGCACATGCTACCCAAAAAGTTCAACAATATGGAACTGAATTAACAGAAAGACAAGTAACAAAGATACAACAGGATTATGCTACTGCACTTGAAGGCTTATTGCAAGGCAGTGTTTCAAGCGAAGAAGTTGTAGAAATTATTCGTAAAAATAAATCATCATTTTGGAGAGGTGTAATGCAAAGTCTGATTGCTTCATTTTTAATAATGTTAATTACAATAATCATCTTGTTCTTTTATGCTTCAAACAAGATTACTCCGCTTGAAGATTCTCTTAATAAATATACAAATACAATAAAAGATTCGGTTGTGGTTCAACCTAAACTGATAGTACTTTAGAAAAGTAAAAAAGATTTTAAATATTAAACATCGAATAAGAAAAAACAAATCACATTAAAATAATATTCTAAATAAACATCACGCATATGAAAACTATTTCACTAACAACGATCATTATTTTTTTTAGCTTGAGCCTTTTCAGCCAAGCCATAACATGGGACTGGACGCATACATTGAGTTCTACTCACGAGAATTTTTCACAAAAGATACTTCTCGATAATAATCAAAACATGTATGTTTTAGGTTGTTTTAAAGATACACTGGCTTTTGAATCTGACTCCATTTTCTCTTCTGGTGTATTTTCCTTCTTCCTTGTTAAATTTGACAATACTGGAAATTATCAATGGGTCAGAGATTTTACAGTGGGCTTTTATATGTACAGTGATATGATGCTCGATAGCGATGGAAATATCTATTTGGGTTTATCGTATAGTGGTGGGCTTACAATGTTTGATGGTTATACAACTAATAATCCGGGTTTTATTGCAAAATTTAATCCACAAGGAAATCTTATCTGGTCAAACGAAATTGCAAACTCTTCAAATTCTGGAATCCTTATTAAATCGCTTGAATATGGTCCTAATGGTGAGATTTTGGTTGGTGGTACTTTTTCCAACGATATGGCAATTGATACAATATCAAGAACAGGTAGTGCAGGAATGATTAATAGTTATGTATTAGTAATGGATACAGCCGGAAATGCAACAAAGTGCACAATTGTGTCGGTTGACGATGAAATGGCTGGTGTTGGTGGACTTGTTGAAATTGCTACAGATCTAAATGGTTGGACTATTTTACTACATAATACAGGAAATTATGATTTAGGGAATGGTGTTTTCGTTCCCTCTTGTTATGGAATGACCATTGCTCGTTTTAACACATTAGGTTTATGTCAGTGGGCTGTTTCTTCTCAGGAATGGGTAGATATTTCAGACTTTTATTGTGACAATCAAAACATCTATATTACCGGAGTGTATTCATCTACACTGACAGTAGACACTTGTGCAATAAGCAATGTTGGGGGAAATACAGGTATGTTTGTTCTGAAAATGAATCAGGACGGTCATACGCTATGGATAAAAGGCTATAATGATGAAGATACAGATACCGAAATGGGAGTTTGCATTGCAGCCGATTTTAACAAAAATATATATATTATGGCTGGATTTAATGGAACCTCTGTTTTGGGAAATGATACACTAACTGCGAACGGTTATACTGTTGCCGATGGTGCATGGGATGATGTAATATTGTGCAAGATGGACAGCATGGGTAATCCTGTATGGGCAGAAAATGGTGGAGATATAGCTAACAGAAATATGGGAAGTATTTATACCAGTATTGAAGGAGACGTTTATTTTGTAGGCTATACATTAACATCTAACTTTAAATCTATTGATGTTAAAAATTCGTTTTTAGCCCGTATTGACAATACAAATCCTCCGGGTTCAGCAGGTATCATTACACCTTTCTCTGTTTGTGAAAACTCAACTGGCGTTGAGTTTACATTACCTGAAGTAATTAATGCCGATACTTATAATTGGACATTGCCAGCTGGTATGTCGGGTACAAGTAATACGAATACTATTTTAGTCGACATTGCACAAGGTGCTTCCTCTGGGACCATTTCAGTTTACGCAATAAATAGCAATGGAGTTGGTGAATCTTCTGATGTTTTAATAACAGTAAATTCAGTTCCAAATACACCGGTTATATCTTTTAACAATGATACATTATACTCTGATGCTTCTTCCGGTAATCAATGGTATAATTCTTCAGGAATAATTGCCGGTGCAACCGATACAATTTATATCCCTGCCGTATCCGACACTTATTATTGTATTGTTACTGAAACTGGTTGTTCAAGCATTCCATCTAATTCGATTTATGTGGATGTGTTATCAGTTAATGACATGCAAAATGTTAAAGTTGCTGTTTATCCAAACCCTTGTAATGGAATGCTTCGTATTACAGGAAACCAGATTTCAAGTATTGAAATTACAGACATTATGGGTAATATGGTTATAAAGGTGGATAACATTAATACCAATGATTACAGTTTAAATCTCGAAAATTTATCGTCTGGAATATACAATGTTAATGTATTTGATTATTTTGGGAAGAATTTTATTAAATTTGTCATGACAGAATAATAATTTTAAATTATTAACAAATTACAGTATATATTTAATCTATGAAATCAATTTCATTTATAGCGATCTTAATTCTTTTTGCATATGAATTTGGTTATACTCAACAATTACCAAAAGTTGAAGTAAGTAAACCATATCCGGTAATAGAATCAAAAAAAGTGCAATATTTTTTACAAAATGAAAATTTAATTGCAGTTAAAGATAATAATATTCAGAGCTTTGATGTTAACCAACTTTCCCTTATTAATTCTTTCGAATATTCAATACCTGAAGGTGCTGATAAAGAATACATTGGGAAAATTGGAAATAAAGATTATTTGTTTTATTCTATAAGTGATGTAAAATTAAATACAACAAAGTTGTTTTATAAGGAGTTAAGCACAGATGAGACTAAGGCAAAATTAGAAGGAAAGCTATTATTAACGGTTAATGCGAAAATAAATAAATCTGTATTTGGTCCTTATTACAGTGAACAAGCTGTTAAAAATTTCTCATTTAATTTTTCATTTAATTCTACAAAACTTTTGATTATATATAAAATCGAATCATTAGAAAAGGACAAAAGTAAATTTAATGAATTAATAGGTTTTTATGTTTTTAATTCAGATTTAAATTTAGAAAGAGGTAAAGAAATAAAAATGCCCTATACTAGGAACCTGATGACAAATTATGATTATACTATAGATGAAAAAGGAAACATTTATATAATATCAAGGGTTTTTAATAGTAACACAGGATATTATATGACAAAGGATGGAAAACCAAATATTCATATTGAAATTTTAAAATTAGCTTCAAATACAGATTCTATAACAACTATTCCTGTTTTAGCTGATGAAAAATTCATAAATGATCTTTCTTTTTATCAGGTGTCATCAGACTTTGTAATTTGTGCAGGCTATACATACAAAGGTAAAAAACTTCAGGATCGTGATAAATTTATAGTATTTAAAATAGAACATGATGGAAGTTTTTCAGATAAAAAATTTTACGAGTTTCCGCCCGAATTTAATGATATTATTGTACGTAATATTTCAGTAAATTCAGATAAGAATATTTTCCTAATAGGCGAATCATACAATGTAAACGATAAAAAAGTTAAAAGTGCAGGAACAATACATGAGTCATATGCAGAAAGCTTATTTGGTGATATGTCTTATGCTAAAATAAATAATGAGGGTTCTTTAGAATTTATAAAAAGGTTACCAAAAAATCAATCAGGTTTTGAAAAGCCTGGTGGAATGTCGTTTAAATGTATAGAAAATGAACAATACCGCCTTTTCTTATTTTTAGACAAGAAAGATAATTTGACAATTCCCCTTGATGTACAACCAAAAGAATATTCCGAAGGTAATTCAGGATATTTAATGGCATATAAAATTCATAATAACGATGGTAAAATAGATAAAACTCCTATTTTCTCAACAGAAAATATTCAAAATAATTTAAATATAGAAAAATTGATAGTTAAAAATATAATTCCAATATCTCAAAACGCTTTTATTTTAGAAGCAAATATCTCTAAAAAGGAAAATGTACTAATTAAAGTTATTTTTTAAAAAAAAGTTAATATTAGAATTTTCTTACTCACATTTAACAAAATATAAAACACAATGAATAATTCTTCATTTTCTCTTTTGTCAAGAAATCAGGATATAAAAATCGACACTAATCTTATAACCGCAAACTTTGATGGGTTAAAATCATTTCTAAACATTGTTATTTCTTTTGTTTACAATAGACCTTCAAAAGAAATTGTGTTTGATGTTGTTTCGATTTCAGCTAAACTGAAATTTCAGAATCCTGACATGTTTCTTTCTGAAACAGTCCTTTTTGCAGGTTATTCTATAAAAGAAGATGAAACCAAAGAAAGTGATAGCTTTAATTTTATACTTGATGATAAAGCTATTAGTGTAATTGAAAAATACTGAAAAGATGATGTTAATTTCATCATTGATTTTACAGTTCTTACAATTATTAAAACAGAAATAAATTTTCCAGATGGAAGAAGAATAAATAGTGCAGAAGGTATGCGTAAAGAAACGGTTAACTTGTATTTTTCAATTCCAAAATCCCATTGGGTTGAGAAAATCCTTCCGAATCTGGGCTATCAAAGTTTAAAACTTATTGAAATTCCTCTTACTCATAAGACTTTAAAAGAAGCCTATGGCGATATTATTTTCGAGTTTAATAAAGCAGAGGGATATTTTAATCAGAAAGATTACAATAAATGCGTTGCCCATTGCAGATGTACCTTAGATGCACTGACCCGGAACTTAATAAAAATTAGAAAACAAGAGGCTTCGGAAACTGCATTTAAATGGTTAAAAAGTATCGATACCGCAACTTATAAGTGGATAGATGAATTAAATAAGGCTAATACAGCATTGTCCGGTAAAACACACCATGCCGGGCAAAAGAGAGATTTTTCAAGACAAGAAGCGGAATCAATATATTTAGTAATTCTTGGATTATTGAATTTTATCGCTCACATTAAATAAATAATTTACATTGTTAAATTGTTAGATGGTAACTCTTGCTTACCTTTATACAAAATTTACTATGTGAAAATAAGACTTCCCTATTCTGATGAA
This sequence comes from Bacteroidia bacterium, assembly GCA_016218155.1. NCBI lineage: Bacteria > Pseudomonadati > Bacteroidota > Bacteroidia > Bacteroidia bacterium. Next base: position 6,901 of record JACREQ010000035.1, on the reverse strand, counting down.
CAGATTATTGAAGGAATTAAGGCACGAAACAGACATGTAATAAGGTTCCTATATTCTGAATATTGGGAAAAAGTAATTCGCCATGTGACCATTAATTCTGGAAGTGTAATTGAGGCGGAAGATATTTTTCAGGAAACCATTGTAAAAGCATATACGGAGATTCAGAAACCGGATTTCTTGTTATCGTGTTCATTCGACGCATATTTCATGAGCATTTGCAAAAATAATTGGATTTATGCAGTAAAAATGAAGAATAAACGGATTTTTATCGATTTCTTTACAGAAGAATACGAAGACACTAATCTTTTACGTGAATATAATTTAGAACGGTTGCACAAACTTATGTGGACTCAATATGAGCAGCTTAAAGCTGATTGTCAGGAAGTGTTGGACATGTATTATTTGCAGGAAAAAGGGATGAACGAAATTGCTCACCGGATGGAGTATAGAAACAACCAGATTGCCATGAACAAAAAGTTCAGGTGTCTGGAATATTTAAGAGGATTATTAAGAAATCATCCGGCCTATAATAACTTGGTAAATGAATAAATCAGATCGCACCATATTAATTGAAAGATACCTTGACGGAGAGTTGCAGGGCGATGACTTAATTAATTTTGAATTACAGCTTAAAACAGATAAAGAACTGGCGCAGGACTGTTTTTTGCAAAAAGAAATCAGGGCTGCTTTTTCCAATCGAGATGTTTATGAATTACGGAATCAATTAAGTGAAATCTCCAAAGAGTTTAAAAAAGAAAAACAGATTAAAAGATTCAAAAAGTGGGTCTTTCTTTATGCTGCCTGTGCGATTTTAGTAATAGCAGTAATTTCTACCATTTGCATTTTTAATAAATCCAATACAAACGATGAACTTTATGCTACTTATTTTGAGCGTTATGATGCCGGAACAATTACGAGAGGAGCTCAGAAAACCAATACCGATATTTATACTCAGGCGTTAAGGGCATACGACCTCGAAAAATATTATGAAGCAATTGAATTATTCAAACTTATACCTGATACCTCAGATTTCTATACTAATAAAGAATATTTTACAGGACTTTCTTACATGAGTTTACAGGGATTTAATGATGCGATAAAACATTTTGAGAATGTAATTTCTGACAATCAAAGTATTTTCCATGAAAATGCTGTCTGGTATTCCGGTTTGTGTTACCTTAAATTGAATCAGACCCAAAAAGCAATCATTCATTTCAGGAAATTATTAAATAAAGATTGCTACTTAAACAAACGAGCTTCCGAAATATTAGAAAAACTGGAATAATTTAATTTTCTATATTGCTCATTTTCAACACAATCTGAAAATAGTTTAAAAATTTCTTCTTTTTTACTGGTTAGGTTTTTGATTTTCGTACTCTATAGGGTATAGAATCAAACTAACCGAATTATGAGAAATAAAACTGTTTTAAACGAATCCTTTGGTAAATCCATCATTGATGCTGTATGGGAAAAAGCAACAGCAGTACCGGGTTACGATCCTAATGTGTATAGAAAAGACCGTTGCGGGGCATGGATAAAAAAAGAGATGCACGGCAATAATAGCCCATTGTCAATGGGATGGGAAATCGATCATATTCAGCCAAAAAGTAAAGGAGGGAAAGATGATTTATCAAATTTGCAGCCCTTACAGTGGGAAAATAATAAAGGAAAATCAGACGATTATCCCCAATGGCTTTGTACGGTAACAGCAGATGGAGCCTTGAAAAATAAGTATATAAAATAACGCTTGCCTTCCTTTTGAAGTAAATTAAAAAGATGAATGATATTTCTAAAATCAGCAAGTGGATAAAACCTCATATTCCACCAGTTACAATTGATAATGTTAACAGGCTATGCTCAACTCAGGAAATAGAATGTCTTTGTGCTTATCTGGTAGATAGCGAAAACAAGCTACAGTCTAAAATATTTTCAAAAAAGTGCAAAATAAGAAGTGATCAGGAAATTATTACACCTCACATGATTAAGGGTTTTGATTACGAGATTTCAAAAAAGATTAGCCATTGCAAACAATGTAAATACTCAAGAAATCCGAACCTTGTTTCTGTACAACAACTGAGTTCCGGGTTCATCTTATTTTTAATTGTCAGTTCAGAAAACACATATTTTATAAATGATAATTGCTCTTTTGTCAGAGATTTTAATCTTTCCATTGAACAATTGGTCAATTATTACAAGATGGAATATCTTGATTCAAGAATCAACAAACTCGGAGGTTTATATAATTCAGGACCACGAATAGGCATAAGCGATAAGAATGGCACATTTTTTTGTTATGTCTCAGAGATCCTTTATTGTGGGGCGGATGGAAGCTATACTACTTTATTTCTACGGAATGGATCGAGTAAATTTTTAGTAAAGCCTTTATATAAAGTGGAAAAAATTCTGATGGAACATGATTGTTTTATTAAAATTCACAGGTCAACAATAGTGAACAAAAATTATATAGATAAAATTAAAAATCACACAGTACACATGGAGAATGATTTGCTGCTTGAAATTTCCATACGAAGGAAACCTAAAATAATGAAACAACTTAACATTATATGAAACAAAAACATCTGCTAAAAGCCTTTTCGTTAACCGAACTATTGGTTGCACTTGTAATTATGGGAATACTGATTCTTCTGGCATTACCTGAACTCATGCCATTAATAACAAAGGCAAAAAGTACCGAAGCTCAGGTTCAGTTAAACCATTTATATACCCTTGAGAAAAGCTATTTCTATCAAAACTCCAAATACTCACAACTCATAGACGATGTTGGTTTTGAGCAGTCAAAACTGGTTACTGAAAACGGCAAAGCAAACTACAAAATTGAAGTGGTGGAAGCCAGTACCAATAGTTTTAAAGCAACGGCAACAGCAGTGGTAGATTTTGATGGAGACGGGGTATTTAATGTCTGGGAAATAGACCAGAACCAAAACCTTAAAGAAACCACCAAAGACTGATGTTCTGGACTATTCATATAATATTATTTGCATTGTTATTAATAACGGCATATCAGGATTTCAGATGGCGGGGAATTCATTGGCTTATAATCCCTTTTTTAGCAAGTTCATTTCTTTTATTTTCAGTACAGGAGAAAACATTATTGGAAGTGTTATATAATGCAGGAATAAACTTCTGCTTTGTTTTATTACAATTTCTTTTGGTTTCAGTATGGTTCTCTGTTAAATCCCATAAACCTGTAAATATTTTAAATAAATATATTGGATTAGGCGACTGGCTCTTCTTTGTTTGCCTGTGTTTGGCTTTTTCACCCATTAACTTTATTTTGTTTCTGGTTTCAGCATTAATTATCAGTCTGTTTATTCATTTAGCCACATTGTTATTGTTGAATAAAAAGGAAAAAACAATACCTCTGGCAGGTTTAGTTGCCATATTGTTTATAGTGGTTCTTATTATTGAATTTTCTTTTTGTCCGGGAAAACTACAAAACGATACTTATGTTGCGAACTTAATAGGAATATACTATGTCTGAGAACGACCACATAACCCTGAGTACGGATTTATTGCAACTGGTTTCGGCAGATCAGGCATGGCATTATGGTATTTTACCCAAAGCTGCCAACAACGGAAATCTTGAATTCTACATTGATGTAATAAAGTGCAATGAAAATATAAAAGATGAACTGGAAGTTCTTTTCGGAAAGATAATAACATTAGAAAAAACGTCCTCACCGGTTATTCAGAAATCATTAAGCCTTTATTACCGAAAAGGGAAGGGAAAAACAAGTGAAGAAACGCTTTCTGTGAATGGCAGGTTAAGTGACGATTTCCTATTCCGACTTATTTCGGAAGCAAATTCTATAAACAGTTCCGATATTCACATTGAGACCTATGAAGAAAATTGTCGTATCCGTTTACGAATTGATGGTAAACTGGTAGAAAGATATGTGATTAAAAAAGACGAGTATCCTTCTCTGGTTAACAAAATAAAAATCAAGTCAAACCTTGACATTGCTGAAAAAAGACTGCCACAGGACGGTAGGATATTTTTCAATACAGGAAAAGATAAATTTGATATACGAGTTTCAGTCCTGCCTTCTCTATACGGAGAAAAGATTGTTTTAAGGCTTTTAAGTAAAGATTCGACCAACGTTGATATTACATCGCTTGGTTTTAATGCACACCAATTAGAGGATTATTACGAGGGTATTAAAAAGCCTCATGGAATAATCCTTATTAGCGGGCCTACCGGAAGCGGTAAAACAACCACCTTATACGCTACCCTGAAAATCCTTAACAAAGAGAATGTAAACATACTTACAATAGAAGACCCTATAGAATATACCCTTGAAGGAGTAAATCAGGTACAGTTAAAAGAAAGTATCGGTCTTACCTTTGCCAGTGCTTTGCGAACCTTTTTACGACAAGACCCTGACATAATCATGTTGGGAGAAATCAGGGATAATGAAACCGCACAAATGGCAATCAGGGCAGCATTGACAGGACACCTTGTTTTATCAACCATTCACACCAATTCAGCATGGGGAACCATTTCAAGGCTCATTGATATGGAGGTTCCTTCGTTCTTACTGGCAAATACCCTGAGTCTTTCTGTAGCACAACGTTTGGTTAGGATTTTATGCCCTCACTGTAAAACGAAAATTCCGTATGACAGTGCTCTGTTACCAAAGAATTTTGTTTTACCAAACAAGATTGATTCATTATTTACGGCAACCGGATGTGAAAAATGTTATTATACAGGTTATCGTGGACGTAGAGCGGTTTATGAGGTAATTACCATAGATTATAATTTATCAGAAAAGATAAAAGCCGGAGATATGAATGTAGGTTCACTGCTCAAAGAAAAGGGAATATTGCGACTATCTGATAGTGCTTTCAGCCTGCTTGAACAGGGTCTAACAACATCCGAAGAGGTGTATCCAATCCTTATGACTACGATATAAAGAAAATAGAATGAAAAAAATCAAAGGAACTTTGTTAAAAATACTATGGTTTATTTTTCTTTCGGGGATTATAAGCTCTGCTTGGTCGCAAACAGACCGGTTTAAAGAAATCGAAAAAAAACTAACAACACTTTCTGTTACAATGCCTGCAATGGAAGAATCGGTGGATGTGTCTGTAAGTGGAGTATCTATACAAGAGTTTCTACGAGCTGTTGCCAATAATGCAAAAATCAATATTTCTGTTGACCCGACTTTGAATATCAATATTGTAAATAATTTTTCAAATGTAAGAGTTATAGATATGTTAATGTTCATGGCTAAAGAATTTGACCTTGAAATAAACGTAATCGGAACAATTATTACGGTCTCAAAATATCAGGCTCCAAAAGAAGAAGTGAAAATTATTCCTAAAAAACTCAACATTAAATACATTTCGGCAAACGATCAGCTTTCAGTTGATTTAACAAAAGATACACTTGTACAAGTCGCAAAAGAAATAACCAGACAGTCCGGCAAGAATATAATTCTTGCATCTTCGCTTAACGGAATATTAATTAATGGTTTTGTTCAGGATAAACCTTTCGATCAGGTAATGGAAATGCTGGCATATTCAAATGATTTAAGCCTGACAAAGAATTCTGATGGTTTTTATATTTTGGATAAAAAGGAAATTCAGAAGATTGATAACAAATCAACTGGGGATGTAAAGAAAAATAGAAAATCTACTGATGCCAGTATATTAACTCAGATATTTTCTTTGGATAGCATTAATATTTCAGTAGTAAATGCACCGATTATTGATTTAATTAAAGAAGTTTCAGACAAACTGCATATAAATTATTCCATCGTTTCCCCGATTGACGGAACGGTAGATATGGCTATTACAGGGATGAACTATGATGAGTTTCTGAATAATGTGCTGAATGGGACGGAATTTACCTATCGAAAAAATGGCAATATCTATGTCTTGGGTGAACAGAAAGTAATGGTTCTGAAAGAATCGGAAGTTATTCAATTGCAATACAGAACCGTTGACAAAATCATGGAGATAATTCCAGCTGATGTTAAAAAAGATGTGGAGATTAAAGAGTTTCCAGAACTAAACAGTCTTCTGGTAACCGGAATAAGTCCCAAAGTGCAGCTTGTTAAAGCTTTTATCCGAAGCATTGACAAGGTGGTTCCTGTAGTTTTAATCGAAGTAATGATTGTGGATGTAACCAAGAAACATATAACAGCCACTGGAATTTCTACAGGTATAGCTGATAATTCACAAGTGAAAACCGCAGGAAGTATTTTTCCGGGAATAGACATGACTTTCAGTACAAGTACAATTAATAATCTTATAAATTCATTTAACGGATTTGGTTGGTTTAATCTTGGTCATGTTACACCTAATTTTTATTTAAGTATTAAGGCTCTTGAAGATAATGGAGTTTTGCACCTACGGTCAACACCCAAAATGTCTACACTTAATGGTCACGAAGCAACATTAAGTATCGGAAAAACGGAATATTACATGGAAGAACAAAATAATGTAGTAGGAACACAAAACCCTCAAAATATTACTACACGAACTTATAAATCAATCAATGCTGATTTATCTATAACAATAAAACCAATTGTTTCTGGTGATAATCAGGTAACACTTGAAATTAAAGTTAAACAATCAGATTTTACTGCAAGAATTTCCCCAAGCGCACCTCCTGGTTCTGTAACAAGAAATTTTGAATCATTAATTCGAATAAAAAACGAAGAAATGGTTTTGTTGGGTGGACTTGAAGAAAATGGAAGTAGTGATTCAGGAACAGGTGTTCCATTACTTTCAAGAATACCAATAATAAAATGGGTTTTTAGTAGTAGAACTAAGGAGAAAAAAGTAAGTAAACTCAATATTTTTATTAAACCTACAGTGATTTATTAATGCTTCAAAAGCTAAAAAAAATAGAGCTATTAAAAGGCAATTCTGT